>JAHEIV010000257.1 GCA_024639205.1 Deltaproteobacteria bacterium
AACACCGAAAGGTTGCCGTGTGACAGCCCGCAAGCTGGTTTGGCTCAGGCGCGTCTGCCAGATCCTGTTCCTGGTATTTTTCCTGGTGCTGCTCATCGAAAGCCGGCTTCCCCTGGACGTCTACCAGGACTATTCCCTGGCCTTTCTGTCCGATGAGGACCTGCGGCTTCGGTGGCCGGTGACCTTCTTTTTCCAGCTCGATCCCCTGGTGGGACTCACTTCACTGCTTTCCGCAGCGGTGCTGATCAGCGGAGTTGTCTGGGGGGCGGTGATCCTTGTGTTGACCCTGCTGCTGGGACGGGTGTTTTGCGGGTTTGTCTGTCCTTTCGGCAGCATCCACCACGCTGTCAGCTGGTACAAGCCGGCCCTGAGGGGCGATCGGATGGTGCGCGCCAACCGCAAAAGCAGCGGCCAGCGGATCAAGTATTTTCTGCTGATCCTGCTGCTGGTTGCTGCACTGCTGGGCTTGAACGTGGCCGGCTGGCTCGATCCCATCGCCTTGCTGTTTCGCTCCCTGGCCCTTGCCGTTCTGCCGGCCATCGGCAACGGGCTGCGGGCGCTCTTTGAGGCCATGGCCACCAGCGACATCAAGATCGTCAAGCTGCTGAGCTACGGCGCCGAAATACTGGTGGCACCGGTATTCGGATACGACCCCAAGGCCTACCAGACCGCCTGGTTCATCGGCGTGCTGTTTTTAACCATCCTGTTTCTCAACCGCCTCCGGCCCCGCTTCTGGTGCCGGTTTCTGTGCCCGTTGGGCGCCCTGCTGGGGTTGTGTTCCCGGTTCAGCCTGCTGCGCCTGGAAAAATACCCGGACAAATGCACACAGTGCAACCTGTGCACCCGGCACTGCCAGGGGGCCGCCTGCCCACAACCGGGCGAGAGCTGGCAGACCGCTGAATGCGTGACCTGTTTTAACTGCTTCAACGTTTGCCCCGAAGACGCCCTTGCCTTCACGTTCAAGTTAAAGCCGGTGATGACGCAAAAGCCCGACATCGGAAGGCGCGTGGTGCTCGGGGGGCTTCTGGCCGGTGTTTCCCTGCCCCTGCTGGGCAGGCTCGACGGCCTGGTGGACAAGGCTTCGGACCCGCGGCTGATCCGTCCGCCCGGGTCGCTGCCCGAAAACCGATTTCTGGAGCTCTGCCAGCGCTGCGGTCAATGCATGAAGGTTTGCCCCACCAACGTGATCCACCCGACCCTGTCCGAAGCCGGCATGGCAGGGTTCTGGACGCCTCACCTGATCATGACCCAGGGCTACTGCGAGTATACCTGTACCCTGTGCGGCAGTGTCTGCCCCACCGGTGCCATCCGACAGTTCGGCGCCAAGGAGAAGATCGAGCGCCCGATCAAAATCGGATCGGCCTACGTGGATCGCGGCCGCTGCCTGCCGTGGTCCGGAAATGCGCCCTGCATCGTCTGCCAGGAGCACTGCCCCACCTCCCCCAAGGCGATCTTCCTTACAGACGACGTGGTTGCCGGCCCCGACGGTAAAATGCTCAAGGTGCAGCTGCCTTTTGTGGATTTGAAAAGATGTGTGGGCTGCGGCATCTGCGAAAACAAATGCCCGGTGAGAGGTCTTCCGGCGATCCGCACCATCGCTGCCGGAGAGTCGCGCTCGATGCGCAATCAGATTTTACTGTTGTAAAACCATCCACCGCTTTGCAGCGGTGGGTGGTTGAACGCTGCAGTTCCGGCAAATCGACGATCTCGGCCGTGCCCGGCGTTGGTCTTCCGGCTGCGGGGCGAGCCGTTACGCTGCCTGTTTGGGTTGTCCGGCCAGACTCATGAGCAGGTCGGCCCCCAACGTGCCCTTACCCCTTGATAAACGCCGTGCTTTTGCCTTTGCCGCCTTTGTCCGTGACGTACTCATTTTTGGCTTGGGCCGTTTTCCGTTCGCCCGTATCGGTGCGGCGGCCGGTTTGACCCGCGGCCGGCCGGTTCTTCGACGAAAGGCATTTTTCTCAAGCGGCTTTTCCCCGCGGACTAAACCCTCTGTGGCTGCATAGGTTACCTTGCTTCCGAGACATTTCACGATGGAGCGCACCGGGTCTTTGTCCTGACTGCTCACGAAGGTAAACGCATCGCCGGTTTCACAGGCACGACCCGTTCGACCGGTGCGATGGGTATATGCATCGACCGTGTCCGGAATGTCGTAATTGATCACGTGAGAAATCCCGCGCACGTCGATTCCCCGGGCAGCGACATCGGTGGCTACCAGGATTCGGTACCGACCGACGCGAAACCCCTCCAGCGCTTTCTGGCGCTTATTCTGGGACAGGTTGCCGTGCAGCGCCGTAGCACCATAGCCGGATTTTTCAAGCTGCCGGGCGACGCTCTTTGAACGATGCTTTGTGCGGGTAAACACGAGCACCGATCCGGTGCTGATGCGGTCGAGAATCGTCTTGAGCAGCGCACTCTTGGATTGCGATTCGACCGGATAGAAAGTGTGCGAGACGGTATCCACCGGCGCGGACGCCCCGATTTGAACCCGGATCGGGTCCTTTTGGATTTGCTTTGTCAGCGCCCGGACATCGGCCGGCATGGTGGCGGAAAACAGCAGTGTCTGGCGTGAGACCGGAAGATGGCGCACGATTTTTTTAATGTCCGGCAAAAAGCCCATGTCGAACATCCGGTCCGCTTCGTCCAGCACCAGCACCTCGATGTGCGACAAGTCGATCGTACCGCGTTGAACGTGGTCCAGCAATCGACCGGGACAGGCCGAGATGACGTCGACGCCTCTGCGCAGTGCGCTGATCTGCGGCTGTATGCCGACTCCGCCGTAAATACTGGCGCTGCTGAGCCCGGTTTTGCGGCCCAGCTGGCCAAAAACTTTGTGGGTTTGTTCGGTCAGCTCGCGCGTGGGTGCGATGACCAGGGCCCGAATTTTTCTCCGGGGTCCCTTCAGGAGACGTTGCAGAATCGGCAGAGCAAACGCCGCAGTTTTACCCGTACCCGTCTGGGCAAGCCCCATGAGGTCTTTGCCCGTCAGTATCAGGGGAATCGATTTCGCCTGTATCGGTGTGGGTGACGTATAGCCGGCCGTTTTGACCGCGGCGTTCAGCCTGGAATCTAAATTAAATGTTTCAAAATTCATAAATTGGTTTTCTTTCTTGATAAGATGTTCACCATTCGCACTGCTGTGCAAATGGTCTTTTGTTAGTGTTTATCGATGTTCGTCTGCTTGGTTGGATCTTTTTGCCGTTGTCACTCCTTGTTGTTGTGTGTGCGGGTCGAGCATAACCCGAATAAAAAAGCCCGCCGGGTTTAATTCAAAATCCCGTGGGCTTTCGTGAAAGATGCCGAATTTTGATTAAAGCAATAAATTTGGAACAAACGTTAATTGGGGTACACTATACGGGCGATTGTTCTCCGTGTCAACAGGTAAGATTTGAATACAGTGCTGCGACTCTGCTGCACTTGCCGATATTTTGCGGGCACACAGCGCAGATCCCGTCTCGCGGGCAGCGGCGGTTTCGCTTCAAATGACGAGAAAAATCATTGCAACCGAGCCGCCGCATGCTGCAGGCTTGCGGCAAACTGCTTCAACCACCGTCTGCTCGCAGCGAATTTGTGGGATAAGCGCTTTGATTCCGCGCTGGTTTTTTTGCCGCTTCGCAAAACACCGACCGCCGCCGTCCGGTTTCGCCCGCGATGCTATCACGTCTCGTAGCACGCCGATATCTCCCCGAAATAAAGCGTGTGGTAGTCTTTCGCCGGGTATATCGATTCAAAGTCTGGAGTCATGTTGGCCGGATCCATGGCAGACTTGTAAACGATCCTGCACTCAAAGTGCAGACCGGGCACGTCGATGATCGGCGATGTCACCGTTCGCCCGTCGGCAACTGAAAGGCCGCACTGCTTGAACTTGTCCTTGTCGCGGCCAGATTTGGTTCCGCAGTACATGATCTCCTTGTGCATGTCTGCCGCGGGTATCGACACGGTGAAATCGGCGGCATCTTCGATGATGGTGAACGTGTGGCGCGAGTCGCGCACCGCGACCATGAAGACCGGCCTTTTCCAGCACAGCCCGACCGTGGCCCATCCGATGGTCATGGTATTGAGCCGGTCGCCGGTTTTGACCGTCAAAAATACACCCTTTTTGACCTTGTCCATGACGTCTTCGGCTACCGACAGGTAGTCCATCTCTTTCATCTGTTTTTCCTTTCAGGCGGGGCGATTGAGTCCGGCGAACCCCACGTTGCATTTTTTCAGGCCGGATCGGGACGCTTCCACTGGTAGGGCAGCTTGCGGATTTCGCCGGGTTCGGTCATGGTCTGCAGGGCATGTAAGGCATCCAGCAAAATGCGCCGCTGACGAGTCACATTGCCCGGCTCTCCGAACATGCTGCCTCGCGCGAACTTTACCTGCAGGGCCCGGGGCGGTTTGATACGCGCCATCCGGTCCGGTTCGTTGCCCATCGAGATGGTGGGAATTCCCTCTTCTTCGATCATTCGCTGTATCAGACCCACGGTCTGATGGCACTTGGGTCAAACCGGCACCAGCAAGACGACATCGACCCCGTCGGCCTTGATCCGGGAGATCATTTCCGGGACGGTCTCCGTGACCAGGGGCACCACGTCGTTGACATAGCTGTAGCTGTAGTGGGTGTCGATCAGCTTGCCGATGATGCCCTCTTCTTCCAGTTCAATAAGACGGTGGATGGGAAAGATGATATTGATATCCTGCTCGGCCAGGCTGTGATCGTACTGCGCATGGGCGATGCCGATCTGTTCCTGGCGAACGGTCTTGGGGATTTCCCGAATGGATGGATCCCCGTGAATGGATACCGTGTCGAAGGCCGGCTGGCTCTCCTTCAGGTAGAGACCGCCGCTGGTGACCAGCGCGAAGGTCTGCTCAGAAAATTGCCCGGTATAGGGCGTCCAGGGGATATCTTCGGGAACCACAAAAGGATACTTTTTAACGATTTCCGCCATTTTGCCGGCCTGAAAGTCCGGCATGCTTTCCTCCACCCATTTTTCATA
>JAHEIV010000258.1 GCA_024639205.1 Deltaproteobacteria bacterium
GTTGTCGGCATTCAAGCGGTATTGGACGCTCTAAGCTGTTTGCTGGTGGCCCACATCGGCGCCGGATTGTTTAACAACAGAACCGGTCTAACAGCCGGGTTGATCTATGCCTGCTGCGGTACCGCCGTGTTTTACACCGGTGTCCTGCTGGCGCCGACCGCACTGACGTTCACGATTCTTTGCTTTCTCGCTGCGCTACTACACGCCGGCAGGCACCCGAAATGGAAAAACTTTGTCGCAGCCGGTATATTGTTTGGAATCATTGTGCTGGGAGTCCCGAACGTTTCTATTTTCATACTGGTGCTGCCGGTCTGGTTTTGGCTTCGATTCGAAGATCGGCACGATATACACTCCGCGATCCGGTGGTTTTCGGTTTTGGTGATTGCCGCCTGCGCGGTTCTTGCGCTCGTGGGCGTGAGAAACCACCTGATCATGAAGCGATGGCTGCCGATTCCGCTGCACGGTGGGATCAATTTTTACATGGGAAACCACCCGGGTGCCGAGGGGTACTTTATGAGCCTGCCGGCCGTCTCCGGCAGGCCTATCGAGCAGGTCAAGACCTCGATCCGGGTGGCCGAAAAAACAACCGGAGAAAAGCTCACCCCTTCTAAAGCTTCGCGCTACTGGCTGATGAAGGGTCTAAAGTTCTGGAAGGAGCATCCCGCGGCTGCGGCTGCGCTCTTTCTGAAAAAAACGGCGCTATTCTGGCGCAAAGAAGAACTGCCGCTGAACACCAGTTATGATTTTACCCGACAGCATTTGCCTGTTCTGTACCTGCCGTTTGTGAGTTTCGGGCTGATTGCACCGTTTGGACTGATGGGCATCCTGGTGTCGTTTCGAAACCGGCAGGCGCTGCTGCCGGCTCTGTTCGTGGCTGCTTATACGGTCGCCGTTGTACTGTTTTTCGTCTCCGCCCGCTACCGGTTCCCAATTACCCCGATCCTGGCGATTTTCGCGGCAGCCTTTGTGGTAAAGCTTTTTGAGGCGCCTGCCGACGGCAAGCGAACACCGAGGGCTCTTGTCATTTGCGCAACAACGCTGCTTGTCATTGGAATCAACTATCCCTTCGCCTACTTTACCTACCTGCCGGTGGATAAGTTTCCGTATGAATTTGGCGAAATCTTATATCGTAAGAAACAGTACGCGCAGGCAGAGCAGGAGTTTGGAAAAGTCCTCGGGCAGAATCCCGAACATGTGGATGCACGTTTCCGATTGGGTCAGATCTACGCAAATCAAAAACGTGATACCGAGGCTGCCGCCGCCTGGAAAGAAGTGCTGCGTCTGGATCCGGCTTATCCGGGAATTCGGGAAGCAATCGATCGGCTGCAGAAACGCGGTGTACCGGCAGGATCACCGTAGGCGATTGGAAAGAGACGGCATCAGCTGTCTGGCCGGTCCGACAGTTTTTGCAGGACATACTCCGGCGGCTGACCGTTTCCACCGATGATTTTCTCGATTAATCGTGTCAGCTGAAAACGTTCCCCTATTTTCGTCAGCGCTTCGACGCACTTGTGCAGGCGCTTGCCGCCGGAAGTCATCTCGAGGATCTGCTGCCGCTCGATGTGGGTAAATCCTTCCAATGAGGCTATAAAGAAAGACAACGATGCGGGATCGGAAGGTGCGGGCTCGCCTGCGGTCTCCGGCATAAACCCATCTCGACTTAGATTCTTCAAAAGGTTATGAGCGGCTGTCATCAGGGTGGAAACATCGCCGGCAGGCGTTGTTTCATCATCGTCGTCAAAAAACGTGACCCGGGCTTCCATGTAGGGTTTGTCTTCCATCAGTTCGTTAACGACAAACCGATGTTCGCCGCGGGTCATGATGTCCAGGCGGCCGTCTTCGTATCGTTTCAACACCTGGGAAACCCGGGCCGTGCAGCCGGCTGAACGAACCGTTTGTCCGTCGAACAGCACGATACCAAACGGCCGGTCTTCGGCAAGGCACCCGGCAATCATCTGTTTGTATCGTTCTTCGAAGATATGCAGCGGCAAGGACATCCCGGGAAGCAGAACGAGTCCCAGTGGAAACAACGGTATGCGAGTCATGTTTTGCTCCGTTTACGGAGAGACGGCGGGACAGCCGAGGCTGGATAAATCGCCGGATTTGTTTCGGTCAGCCCGCCGACGCGCTGACATCCCGCTGAATAGCCAGGAAATGAGTGATCTCCCCCTGGGCGTCCTTAATCGGTGCGATTTTCCACTCCATTAGAAATTCGGAACCGTCTTTACGGTAATTGACGGCGATCCCATGAAACAACCTGCCGGCGGCGAGATCTTCACTCAGGCGGCCGAGCACCGTGCGGTCGGTTTTGGGACCTTGCAGCATGGACGGCGATTGTCCGGTGAGTTCCTCGTTGCGGTAGCCGGTCAGCTTCGTGAAGGCAGGATTGACGAAGACGATGGGATATTCCGGTTTGTTTTCCGTTATCATCATGCCGTCGAACGAATGGGTAATGGCAATTTTAAAGAGGCGTTTCATCAGGCCCTTGAACCTGTCGTCGTGCTCGAATATGCTCATCAAATCGGCGGTGTCTGTCATGTTCGATTCCTTTCTGTTCGATCCATACCGGTGTTTGGGCGGCACGCCGGATCTTGAATCGTTCGGTTCTACCATTCGGTGCTGAACGCTACGAAAGTAATCATTTCCGGAGGCAGCGCAAGCGAACCGGCGGGGCGCGCCGGCAAACGCATGGGGGAAGATTACAGGCGGCTACCGGCTCAACAGCATCAGGCTTAGCCCCGGCCAGTAGGTAATCACCAGCAATGCTACCAGCAAGACCAGCATGAACGGCAGTGTCGACCGGTAGATGGTATCGATCGGCAGGTTGAAGCGGTAACTGGCAATAAAAAGATTCATGCCCACCGGGGGAGTAAAATACCCGATTTGCATGTTGGCAAGAAAGATAATGCCGAAATGAACCGGGTCGATGCCGTATTTAAAGGCAACCGGAAGGATCAGCGGTACCATGATCACCAGTGCCGAAAAGATATCCAAAATGGCACCCAGCAACAACAGCAGCAGATTGAGCAGAATCAAAAAAACCAGCTTGTTGCTGATATATGTCTGAATCAGGTCAAACAATTTCATGGGAATCTCGGCATCGATCAGATAATTGGTCGACGCCAGCGATACGCCGATAATCAAAAGGATGCCGCCGCACACGACCATCGATCTTTGAATAATCCCCGGCAGCTGCCCTATCGCTATTTCTTTGTATACGTAGACCTCCACTACAATCACGTACAAGGCGGCGACGGCGGCAGCCTCTGAAATGGCCAGAAAACCGCTATAGACACCGATAAGAATAAACACCGGAAGTGGGATCTCCCAGAAGGCTCCCCGCAGCGCCAGGAAAGCTTCGCGCAGTGAAAACGAAGATCGGGGAATGGGTTTTTTGCGTATGGTCCACAGGCTCCAGGCGACCAGCAGTATGATCATGAGCAGACCGGGCAGCAGGCCGGCCCGGAAAAGGTCTTCGATTTTTATATCGATGCCGAGGCTCAACTGCTGGGTGATAATGCCATACAGCACCAGGGGAACGGAAGGCGGCAGCAACAAGCCCAGGCTGCCGGAAGTCGTAACAAGCCCCAGGCTGAACCTTTCGCCGTATTGGGCTTGTTTCATGGCCGGCAGCAGCAGTGCGCCCAGAGCGACGATGGTCACACCGGAGGCACCGGTGAAGGCGGTAAACACGGCGCAGGCCACCAGAGCCACAATCACCAGTCCTCCCGGCATCCAGCCTAAAATGGCCTGTGTTAGCCGTACCAGCCGCTCCGAAGTGCGGCTCTCCGCCATCACATAGCCGGCCAGGGTGAACAGCGGCAGGGCCAACAGCAATGGGGTGTCGGCGATACGGTATATCTCGATGGCAATTACAGACAGGTCGACACCGGCGGTCACAAATCCGATCATCGCCACAGCCAAAATAACCGCAAACAGCGGCATTCCAAAGACCGTTGCGGCGATCAAAACCAATGCAAAGAAGTACGGCATCATTCGGCTGGCGGCCTGGGTGGTAAGATGTATTGGATGCCAAGCAAGAAATAGCGCAGGGCGATCACGGCAAACCCGATCGGGATGATCACCTGACAGATCCATACCGGAATACCGGCAAACGCCGATCCGCCGAATTCGGCTTCTGCGGCAACAAATTTGAAACTGTAAAACGAGGCCACGGAGCACACGACGGCAGTGAGAATCGAAACAACCGAGCTGACAACTGAGCGGGCGGCTGCGGACAGATAGCGGGTGAGGATATCTACGTTGATGTGCTCGCCCCGGCGGCTGGCGACGACAGCACCTGTCATGCCGATCCAGAGCACCAGGATGCGCACCAGCACATCCCCCCATATAATTCCGGTTTCAAACACATTGCGCAGGACGATTTGAGTTACGGCCATGGCCAGGATAGCCAGAAGCAGAGTGACCAGAAACCCGTCTTCGATTCGAAGCAGAAGCGATCGCGCTTTCTTGATATGCGCTATGGTGTCGGTTTTATTCAACAGCGGCGGTTTTCTTGGCCCGAAAGTCTTGCAGGTGATTTTGCAGCTGGGTGACGATATCACGGGAAAGCTGGCCGGATTCGATCATTCGACTGGGCACTTCATCGGCGAATCGCTTCCACTTGCGTTGCTCTTCGGGTTCCGGTTTGATCAGACGAATTCCCTGGTTTTGCAGGGCCTTGAAGGCTTTGATATTATCCTGGCGATTTTGCCAGTCGAGCTTTTTCCAAACTCCCTGCATGATTTCCTGCACGACGATCTGATCCTCGGCGGAAATACGATCGAAGGCCCGTCGGTCAATGGCCAGCACTGCGTAGAGATAAATCAGGGGAGTATCGGCGATGTAGTTCACCTGGGTGTGCCACTGCAGTGCGATGGCAGCGATCGGTGAGGTGGTTACGGTATCGATCAACCCGGTTTGCAAAGCGGTCCGAACCTCCGGCACTCCCAGGGGATCGGCTTTACGTCGAAGGC
>JAHEIV010000259.1 GCA_024639205.1 Deltaproteobacteria bacterium
GATGCAGGCAAAAATCTTCGGCCCCCCCCCGGTAAACGGCTGCCAGATGACCCCTTCTTCAGTTTCCAAGTGTTGCCTCCCAAAATGCCGTTATTCTCGATCGGCGCCAGCTGGATTCAGCCTGCCGTTTTCCCGCCAGGAAGATGCACGCGCACCCGAGAAGCTGCTCCCCATTCAGCAATAACTGTGCCGAAGCGCTGATTTTTATATAACCAATTGAAATGTAAAGCTATATTTTACGAAGCGCACAGGAGAGAGCTGTCGGTGCTGTATGGATAATCCTACTCTAATATTATGATATCATTCGATATTATTTTTTTTAATAAAAATTTCAGGGTGTTAAAGCGTATGAAATTTCCTTCGTCAAAAAAGTTTTTTGCCGTTTTTCTGCTGAAAACTCTAAACTCACCCGCGATCCAGCTGCAAAATCCGGGTGTCGGAATTCGCCTGGACTTGCAGAAATGTCGCGGGCAGTGAGCAAATCAGCCCACTTCGACCGGTTCTCGGATCGATACGTCCGAGAGCCAGCCCGAGGCCGCCTCCCGGTCATATGCGGTCAGCTCGTGTCCGGCGCTAATGCCTATTTCGGTTACCGCGGCCCCGGCGTTCTGCAGCATTTGCGAAAGCCCCCTGGTGCTTTCCGCCGGAATGAGGTTGTCACGGCGTCCTTGGAGGATCAGGATGTTTTTGCCTTCCAGGTTTGGTACCACCGGTTTTTGCAACGGCAGCATCGGCCGCAGCAGGATGGCGTGATGGTATATTTCGGGTCGCAGCAGCATTACCGCCGCCGCAATGTTGGCCCCGTTTGAATATCCAAGCGCGACCCGCTCATCAAGGGTGCGACCATATCGCACAGATGCCGTCTTGACAAAATCCGCCAGCTCGTGAGCGCGGCGGACCACGTCTTTTTCGTCGAACACCCCCTCGGCCCGGCGCCGGAAAAAGCGATTCATCCCGTTTTCCAACACCTTGCCCCGCGGACTGATAATGGCCGATGTCGGACTGACCCTTCTGGCCAGTTCGATCAGGTCGTGTTCGTTTCCGCCGGTGCCGTGCAGCGCAACGATGGTTCGGTGATTATCACCGGCTTGTTGCGGCGGATGGAATCGGTGGATAAAATCGAGCGATTCCAGATCCGGTAGCTGGTTTTCAATGTCGGATCGCTGCGGTTCAAACTGATCCGGCAGCTGGAGCGAAAGTCCCAGCGCATCCGGTGATTCGTCCACGGAAAATCCCGGCGGATCGGTTGCAATTTCGAACAGCACGCCGCCGGGCTCATTAAAGTAGATCGAGCGGAAGTACTTTCGGTCCCGCACCGGTGTCACAGCCACACCGTCGGCCCGCAGCGTTTTCTGCCATACAAGCTGCTCTTCGTCGGACGGGGTGCGAAACGCAATGTGGTGAACGGTTCCGCCGCCCGGCCGACCGGATTCGGCCGCCGGATCGACCACCACGTCATATAAGCAGCCGGCAGATCGTTCATCGGTCATCTTGAAGCGGTAGCGGTTGGCTTCACTGCCGCCGAGCACCATCCCCATGGACTCGATCAGCAGCGTCCGGGTTGGGTCCAGACGCTTCAGCAGCGTTGTGGCAGAGTGAAAGCCGGTAATTGCATGGGCTGCCGGAATCGCACTGTTTTCCCACTGCGCAGACGCGATGTGTTTTGAAACGCCAATCAGTTCCAGCGGCAGGCCATGCGGGTCGGTAAATGCGATGACCGGGTCGCCGAACCGCTGGGTTTGTTTTGTCGCGACGGCGTTTGCCTGCAGTCGCTTCAGCCAGTAATCGATGGCGTTTCGAGCAACCGCAAAGGCGACGGCGGTGACCATGCCGGCACCGGGTTTGCCACCGGGCAGTCTTTCCCAGGGAAAAAAAGTCAGAATGGTTCCCGGAGAACCATGGGCATCGCCATAATAGAGGTGATAGGTGGTTGGATCGTCAAAGTTGACCGTTTTTTTCACCAGACGCAAACCGAGCAGCTGCTCGTAAAACGCCAGGTTCTCTCTGGCTGAGGATGCGATGGCGGTGATGTGATGAATCCCGCTGATTCGGGGTTGGCTATTCATAGGTTTGCCTCCACTTATGTTGATTGCGCTGGCGAATGGATTCGGTACAGAATTGGCATCAGTTGATCGTGATTTGATCGGCGTGAATACCGATCTTTTTCAGCAGCCGCACCAGCTCAACGCGCTCTTTGGGCTTTAGGACCCCGGCGATTTTTTCGAGGTTCCGGACGTGCCGGCGGTAGGCTTGCTCAATGACCCTGCGCCCGCTGCCGGTCAGATGAACGTGAAACAGACGTCCATCCGATGCATCTTGCACTCTTTGCACGAATCCTCTTTCTTGCAGCCGGTTGATGGCCGCCGTCATGGAACCGCTGGTTAAAAGGACCTTTTCACCAATCGTGTTGATGGGAAGGGGTCCTTTGTGCAGCAGGGCCTCCATGATGGCAAAATCCCCCAGGCACAGGTTCGTTTTTTTCACACTGGCCCGGTCCACTTTTTCAACCGCTTTGGCTGCCTTCCAGAGGATCAGCCGCAGGTGCGCTCCACTTTCCATGAATAAAAGATAGTCAAATATATCTTGATGTCAAGATATTTGCGTCGAGTTGATTATCCGGCTGCCCGTATTATGTTTTTCAATCATCTCGAAAGGAAAGGCCGCCGATGAAGTACCCGAAGAAGGTTTTGATTCTATTTGCCCACCCGGCGCTGCACAAATCACGGGTCAACCAGGCACTGGCGAGGCAGGCCCGCCGCATCGCCGGGATCACATTCCATGACCTGTATGCGGCCTACCCGGAATTCGATTTTCTGGTGACGGCGGAACAGGATTTGATGGAGGCCCACGATGTCATTGTATTTCAGTTTCCATTTTTCTGGTACAGTAGCCCGGCCATTATAAAAGAGTGGACCGATCTGGTGCTCACCCACGGATGGGCTTACGGAAGTGAAGGCAAGGCGCTGGAAGGCAAGTGGGTGATGCATGCGATCACCACCGGCGGGCGGGAATCGGCCTACCACTCGAATGGGTTGAACCGATTCACGGTGCGCGAGTTCCTCAGACCGTTTGAACAAACGGCAGTGCTATGCAACATGAGATTCTTGCCCCCCTTTGTCGTTCACGGCACGCATCAAATGAAACCGTCCGATATACAAACCCATGCGGATACATATCGTTCTGTCATTCGCGCGCTGAGAGACGATCGGCTCGATATCCATGCAGCCGAAAGGGTTTTACGAATCAATGAAGGCCTGAGCGGCATCATCCGTGCGAGGGAGGAAGCATAACGTCATGCAGGCAGAGAGTTTCTTTTATCAAGCGCTGGTCTACCTGGCCGCGGCCGTCGTTGCGGTCCCGATCGCCAAGCGCCTCGGTCTGGGGTCTGTGCTGGGTTACATTTTAGCCGGGGTTGTCATCGGCCCATTCGGTCTGACGTTGATTGGCGAGGAGGGCAAGGATGTCATGCACTTTGCCGAGTTCGGCGTCGTCTTGATGCTGTTTATCATCGGCCTGGAACTGCAACCCAGCTTGTTGTGGCGGCTGCGTGGCCCGATTTTGGGTATGGGAGGATTGCAGGTGGCCGTGACATCCGTTGTTTTCATGTCGATCGGGCTGGCAGTCGGCCTCTCCTGGAAAACGGCACTGGCAATCGGTATGATCCTGTCGCTCTCCTCGACCGCGATCGTACTGCAGACATTGAACGAAAAGGGCCTCATGAAAACAGACGCCGGCCAGAGTTCATTTTCTGTTCTTCTTTTCCAAGACATTGCCGTGATTCCGCTGCTGGCGACTCTGCCGCTGCTGGCGGTTTCTTCCGGTTTCAGCCCGGGCAGTGCAGAAGCCGCCCACCACGGATCCACCTGGGTCGAAAGCCTTCCGGTCTGGGGGCAAACCCTTGCAGTGCTGTGTGCGGTTGCTCTGATCATAGTGACCGGCCGGTATCTATCCCGACCGGTATTTCGGTTCATAGCGAAAACCGGTATGCGGGAAATCTTTACGGCAACCGCACTGTTGCTGGTGATCGGCGTTACGGTGCTGATGAGCCGGATCGACCTCAGCCCGGCCCTGGGCACCTTTGTGGCCGGCGTCGTTCTGGCCGGCAGCGAGTATCGGCACGAGCTGGAAAGCGATATCGAGCCGTTCAAAGGGCTTTTGCTGGGGTTGTTTTTTATTTCTGTCGGTGCCGCCATCGATTTCGGGTTGATTTTCCGCCAGCCGCTCTTGATAGTCGGAATTACCGCAGTGCTGGTTTTTGTAAAGTTTGCCGTCCTGTGGTCCCTGGGTCGCTTCTTTCATATGGGCACGGACAACAACATGCTGTTCGCGTTCAGCCTGGCGCAGGGCGGTGAATTCGCGTTTGTGCTTTTTTCCTACTCAGCACAGCACGCCGTACTTCCCCCCGGCATCATCCAACCGCTCGTGGCGGCAGTCGCCGTGTCGATGGCCGCAACCCCTTTGCTCATGCTCACTAACGAGAAATGGATTCAGCCGCGCTTTGGTACGAAAACCCAAGAGAGAGCGCAACCCGATCAAATTAATGAAGAAAACCGCGTGATCGTTGCGGGCCTCGGAAGATTCGGAAACATCGTTGGCAGATTTCTGCGGGCCAATGGTGTCCGGGCAACTTTTCTGGATCTGGATGCCGACAATGTCGAAGTGTTGAGAAAGCTCGGCATCAAGGTATTTTATGGCGACACTTCCCGTTTGGATCTGCTGGAAGCGGCCGGCGCCAGGCACGCCGATCTGTTGATACTGGCTATCGATGACCAACAGAAAATTCAGACTATCGTCGCATTGGTGCAAAAGCACTATCCGGAGTTAGCGATCATGGCGCGTGCGAACAGCCGGATCGAGGCATACGAATTGCTCGAATCAGGAGTAAAGCATGTCTACCGGGAAACCTTCGACACTTCGCTGCGATTGGCAATCGAAGCACTGCGGCTGCTGGGCGTTCATCCATACCACGCGC
>JAHEIV010000260.1 GCA_024639205.1 Deltaproteobacteria bacterium
CGCTGGTTTATGCATCCTGAAATTGGGCACGGCGTCTCCCCGGCATCCATTGCCGGTCAAACAGATAACCCGGGAACAGCGGAAATACCGTTTTAAAAAAGGGTGAAAACAAGCGTAATCACCCCAAAGGGTCGCGCCCGTCGCAATACGGTTTAATTCACGCGCTCTGCAAGCATCAACGCCTGCATGGAAAGGATAATCCCCATGGAATTCGAGCCGGTGATCGGGCTGGAGGTTCACGCCCAGTTGAAAACCAAAACCAAGATCTTCTGCAGCTGCTCCACCCAATTCGGGGCCCCGCCCAACACCCACACCTGCCCGGTATGTCTGGGAATGCCGGGGGTGCTGCCGGTGCTCAACCGCAAGGTGGTGGAATACACGCTGCGCATGGCCATGGCCACCCACTGCGAGATCAACCCCGAGAGCCGGTTCGCCCGTAAAAACTATTTTTACCCCGACCTGCCCAAGGGATACCAGATCTCCCAGTACGAGCTGCCCATTGCCAGAAACGGCTGGATCCGGATCGATACCAACGGCAGCCGCAAACGCATCGGTATCAACCGCATCCATATGGAAGAAGACGCCGGCAAGCTGATCCACTCACCAGACCGGCCGGTGAGCATGGTCGACTTCAACCGCACCGGGGTGCCGCTGATCGAGATCGTCAGCGAACCGGACATCCGCTCCCCGGAGGAGGCCGGCGCCTACCTGCGGCAGTTGCGCTCGATCGTGCGGTATTTGAACGTATGCGACGGAAACCTGGAAGAGGGCAGCTTCCGCTGCGATGCCAACATCTCCATCCGGCCCGCAGGCACCGAAGCCCTTGGCACCCGCACCGAGCTGAAAAACCTGAATTCTTTTCGCTACGTGGAAAAGGCCCTGCACTATGAGATCATCCGCCAGAAAGAAATCCTGCTGGAAGGCGGAGAGATCGTTCAGGAAACCCGCTTGTGGGATACGGAGAAAAACCGGTCTTTTTCCATGCGCGGCAAGGAAGAAGCCCACGATTACCGTTATTTCCCGGATCCGGACCTGCTGCCGCTGGTCGTTGACAAACAATGGATCGCTGCGGTTCAAAAAAGCCTGCCGGAGCTGCCGGAAGCAAGAAAACTCCGGTTTACAGCCGATTATGGCCTGCCGGCCTACGACGCCGAGCTGTTGACCGCCGACCGCGACCTGGCCGATTTTTTCGAGACCTGCCTGCAGGCCTTTGCCGATCCCAAACAGGTGAGCAACTGGATCATGGGACCCTTGCTGGCCCTGCTCAACGCCGGCCATCTTTCCGCCGCGCAAAGCCCGGTGTCACCCGGGCAGCTGGCCGAGCTGCTAAAACTGATCGACACCGGCACGGTCAGTGCCAAGATCGCCAAAACCGTGTTCGAGCAGATGGCCGCCACCGGCAAACCACCGGCGGTGATCGTTGAAGAAAAGGGTCTGGTGCAGGTAAGCGATTCGGGGGCCATCGAAACGCTTGTCGACAAGGTGCTGGACGCGCATCCTGCCGAAGTGGCCGCCTACCGCGGCGGCAAACCCAAACTGATCGGCTTTTTCGTCGGCCAGGTGATGAAAGAAACCCGCGGTAAGGCCAATCCCCAAGTGGTCAACCGGATTTTGAAAGACAGACTGGATCGTTGATGCTGTTCTTTTCTGATGCAAGTGTGCAGGCAACACACCCGCCGGTTAGATCCAATTCATCTTTTACCTTGACAATCGCAAAATATACAACCATAATGGAACCAAAATACAACCATATCGGTAAATCCTATGGCAACTTCCATTACAGTGAAAAATATTCCTTCCGACCTTTACTCCCGGCTTAAGCAATCGGCTGCGCGAAACCGCCGCAGTATCAACAAAGAGGTCATCTCCATCATCGAGATCGCCCTTCGCAGCGAGCAACTGAATCCCGACGAGTTCCTTCCTTTTGTCAGAAGCCTGAGAGCAAAAACAAAGCGTGTGATGCTCACAGATGAGTTTATCTTGCAGGCCAAACACGAGGGCCGACCGTGATCGTAGCGGATGCCAACCTGATCTGCTATCTCTTCATCCAGGGCGAATTCACGGAACCGGCCGAAAAGGTTTTTCAAAAAGACCCGCACTGGGTCGCACCGCTGCTATGGCGAAGCGAAATGCGCAATGTGCTGGCTTTATCCGTGAGAAAAAACCGGCTGCAGTTGGAAACCGCGATCGAGATCATGGCCCAGGCGGAGCGGCTCCTGCGAGGCGGTGAATATTCGGCAGGATCGACGGCCGTGCTGGAACTGGCAGCGCGCAGTGGCAGTTCGGCCTATGATTGCGAGTTTGTCACGCTGGCCAGGGATCTGCAAATTCCACTGGTGACCAACAACCGGCAGATACTTGCGGATTTTCCCGAAATCGCTGTCGGCTTTTACCGCTTTGCCGAACCGATTTAGAAAATCCTTTTCACAATGATGCAACGCCCCTTTCGCAAGTGTGGGAGGGGCGTTGCCATAAAAAAAAGCCGGAAACGGTCTCCCGTTTCCGGCTTTGATGTTTATACCGTGTGAAACCGGCACATTGGATGACAATTAGAAGCTAAAAGACATCCGTGCACCGAATTCCGTCGGATCCTCTGTACCGACCGCATCGCCGGCAGACATAAAGGCAGCGACCAGATCCAGGTTCAGATTTTCCACCAGGGCCCAAGTCAGGATGACATCGATCTCGGTACCCAGATCGTCTGAGAGCTTGCCGGTGTCAGAGTTGAGGACTTTCTCTGCCGTCTTGGCATACCACAGGTCGGTGCTCAGCTTCATCTTGTCGCCAAGCTTCCAGTCGGCACCCACACCGAGGGTCAGCAAGTTGGAGATCTGGTTGCCCGGGGTGTTGTTAGGAGAGGTATTGTCGAAAATGCCGAGACCCATGATTTCCGCCCAGTAGTAAGAGGCACCGGCCGGGGGCAGGAAGGCTTCGGCATCGGTTGCGGTCGAGCTCTGACCGGTGGCGTAGATACCGTCCACCCAGAGTCCGATCCCGCCCAGGTTGAAGTCGACACCGGCGAAGAACAGGTAGCCCTTGAAATCGGCACCCGGTCCTGCATCACCACCATTGTAAATAGCGGAGGCGGACAGTGCGCCCCAATCGGCCTTCCAGTCAAAATCGACACCCAGCCACCACGGCTGGAGATCCAGAGGGAATGTGCCATCAAGGTCCACCGCATCAGAGTTGAAGTGCTGGAGCAGAAAATACGGATTCACATTCATGCTGTCGCCGACCGGAAAGAACGGGTAAATGGCAAAGTGGTTGACATCTTCGTTTTTTTCGCCACCGGTGGTAATGATACCATACGGTGTTGCAAACGATTGCTCCCCTGTAGCTCCGTCGACGGCGCGCGCCCACAGAAACGGGATCAGCAAGTCACCGGTTCCACCCGGCTGATACCGCGCAATGTAGCCGGAAAAGTCGTCATCGAACAGGAACCCGCGGGCAAGCACCGCACCCTGGATACCGACGGTGTGACGCAGCGGGCCCGTGCGAAAGTCCGCGTAGGAGTTTTTGATTACAAAGGTGTCCCCGTCAGCGCCGATATCACCGCCGTTGTCGTCACCCCAACGGGTGTTGAACTCAAACTTGTTGACGAACGAAAAGTCGTCGGTGAACTTGGCGGTGTAGTACAGCCGGGTACGCGTGTCATAGCGTTTCGTGCCGGGTTCGTCCTTTACACCCGAAAAGTCTTCCTGCCAGAACCACCGGGTACGCCAGTAGCCGCCGAAAACGTTCTCGAAGGCCGATGCCGGCAGGGTAAACGCCACGACGAGCACTACGGCAAGTGCAAATACTAAAGTTTTCTTCATTCTGTTTTCCTCCTTAAGATGAACAGATAATGAAAGTTGCGATCTAAATAAATAACTGGATCAAATTACGCTTGGTTCCGCCACCACCTCCTTTCTTCTATTTGTGGATCCGATCCGGAAAAAGGCTGTAAGCGTTGCTTTCCCGGTTCGGGCGTTTTGCGGCCTTCGGCCGCGATTTTGACGGTTCTACCAGTGCGAATCTGTGATGTCAAGTAAATTGTTTGCCGCAGCTGCAGCTGGTTCTATCGTGCCCACTGCGCCCAAGAGCGCTTGCAGAGCCGGTTTTTTGACCGAAAGGCAGTCTAATACAGAACTGGTGATGATTTCAAGCTTTTTTTTCAACAAACCCCTTTAATATGGGCACTTTACAGCAAGCGGTGCAATCACTTGAATGGAAAATAATGTTTACAAAAACGCCCCGCTCGATTATACAGATAAACCGCTTGGTAACCAGAAAACCGGTCCCAACAAAGCCTTTCTCACCGATGGGGTGAAACGCTCCCGACTGTCTCCCCTGTTATCAAAAAAGGGACCGGATGGGACCCCTTTGCCGCCCTTTTTGAAAAAAAGAACTGGCGGGATGATGATTCTGTTGTATATTTGCGATTAAGAAGCGCAGATAGAATGCAACAATGCAACGCTAAAGGAGAACCCGGTCCATTGAAGTCTGCCATCTCAACTGCCCTGCTGTCGGTGCTGCTGGTCCTGGCGGCAATCCTGCCAAACGCCCGGGCCGCCGAACCCGCACGGGTACTGATCATACCGTTTGACATCAATGCCCAGCAGCAGTTCGAGTTTCTGCGCGAGGGCACCTACGACATGCTCTCCGCGCGCATGGCGATCGAAGGCAAAACCGTGCTGGTCGATCGCGACGAGATCGACCGGCAGCTGGCAACCGCTACCGGGCCCATGGATGAGGAGCAGGCCCTTGCCATCGCTGCCGAGCTGCAGGCCGCCTATCTGCTGTATGGCAGTTTGACCCTGTTTGGTGAAACCGTCAGCACCGACGCCCGGTTTATCGATGTCAGCGGGCAAAAATCCCTGGTGGTCTTCAGCCAGACCGGCGACAAGCACGGTGACATCATCGAGCACATCGACCTGTTCTCCGACCAGGTCAAACAAGAGGTTTTCGGCCTGCAATCGACCACGGTT
>JAHEIV010000261.1 GCA_024639205.1 Deltaproteobacteria bacterium
AGCTACTGAGCGCCGTGAGCGCTGCTGGTTTGAAAGAAGCCGCGATCGTTGAAAAGCACAACAGTTTCGAAGGTGTTCCGAAGCCGTCCAGCGCCCTTGAGTGCGGTACCCAGGGGATCAACCTGCGGGCACGCAAACCCACCTAAATAGTGTCCATCGATAAATGTTCTTTTTCCCGCTGGGCGGCATTCTTCGAGGCCGATTAGTGGAGCAGGCATTCCGTTATAAGTTTTTTCACCCACCGCTTCGTTTCTTCTTCTTTACCAATTTGTTCACCTCGCGTAACCATCAGCGTTGTCGCCGATCGGCTGGTGCCGGGCATGGCCTACCGGGATGGGTCATGACGTTGCTGTGTTCGTAAACTTCTAACCTAACGCGCGCTATCCGCCCGAAAGTACCAGACGAACAAGGGTGAACAAAACAGGTCGGGTAACGATGTCTAAGTTGGTCCTGCAAGCAGCGATTGCCGGGGTTTGTGCGCCGCTGGCAGGATTGCCGTAGATACGGGGAGAATGCGGTTCCGTTCCTTCGCAGGTGGGATTGGCTTGGCATAATGGCATCTGCCGCCTCAGATGCTGCTCCATCGGCGGCATTCGCTCGATTCAAGCTGGGCTTTGTGCCGCCTGCAGCGGAAACCGTTCCCGGTGTTTTTCCAGGATGTATCCCTTGCGGGCCATGTGACGAGTCAACAGGGCGTCCATTCCGTTGCAGACAAGCAACAAAAATGCCCCTGTCGCGATTTCACCGGACGCCATAAGCACAACTGCTATCGACCACACCATCAGTGAACCTGTCAACTCAAGGATTCCCAGCACCCGGTGTCCGAGGTATATATCCCCCCAACCGGGCAAAATCAGGGATCGGATCATGGCTTTTGGGGGTGTCTTGAAGGCTGCCCCGCATTGACTGCAGCTTTCCAGTTTTGCGGGCAACGGCTCAAAGCATGCCGGGCATATATGGTCCCGCAATGGGGAATTGTCGTTCAATAACAGACTCGGATCGATTTTGCCTTGAAAAAAGTTTTGTAGCTCAGCGGACAAGTACGATTTCATACCGGTAAATACCCGGCGTTTTCCTTTCTTGCGCTCCAGCACGATGTTGGTGCGAAACAGTCCGCGTTTCACCTTTTTAATTTCCTCGAAGCGCATCTGGAAAAGATAATGGGCCGGTCTGGTCATGCGGTGATTGGTGTTGATCATGATCAAGCGGCGATCGGTTGCCACCAGGGCATAGCGATTGTAGAGCATGGTCAGCCAGCCGTTGCCCAAAAAGATTTCCAGCGGATAATAAGCGGTACCGAATGCAATGTGCTGCACGCACTCGCCGTCTTCGAGCATGCGGTCCAGCAAGGTTTTGACGGATTTCAGGATTTTTATTTTATACGTGTTCCGGCGGTTTTTAAAACCACCTTTCTTGTTTATCGGTAGTATGTCGTGAAATTGGTAGGCTGATGGCGAAAAATCAGCCAGTTCGGGATAATCTTCCAGCAACGTTCCCGGATGGCTTTTGCCGCTCGGAGCAGTGATGCCGGTCGTGGGTTTCGGCTGAGGACCATCGGAATTCAATTCGAGGGCGAGGGAATCGGAACGGCTCAAACCCGGTTCGATGGCGATCCGGCCGCCACACTTTTTGCACGTGGCGACCGCGCGCTTTTCGGGGACCTTTTTATCGGGAATCTTGTACGTGGCATTGCACTGGGAACAAACGATTTTCATGATACCTCCGGGCATGTTCAACCCTCTGGGCAGGGTTGTAGGGGTAAGGACAACCAAATAGCTTCGAGCAATACCCGTGCCAAGCCGGCAGCATCTTTTTATTTCTAATTATATTAGCGAATTAATCTGACTCGTCAAAAATAATATCGAGCGCCAGATGCCGAATTTCGGCATGCAGTTCGACAAAATTTGACCACGGGAATATTAAGGGCGAGTCATAGCAGGGCAGTCGTTCGGGAAACCGGTTGTTTTATTCACCCAATCTGCTTGGTCTTTTCCGGCAACCGGTTTATCCCGCATACCCAGCAGGGTTGCCGCTTAGCAGGCCAGAGCCCGGCATGGCATACTCGGATGCGTAAACACAAAAACTTATGCACGGTTCCTGGTTGGAGAAAGCGATCACAATAAGTTGAAATCTCATGCTTTGCTTCAGGGCTTACCCAAGATTTTCATAACCGTTTGACCTTTTAAAACGGTATCGCCTTTCTGGTTTTTGCACCGCGCATCCATGATCAGTTCGTTTCTTTCCGGGTTTTTTTCACTCACTGTCAACGATGTGGTGATGGTATCCCCGAACATCACCGGTCCGACGAATCGAATATCGTAGCGAGTGGAAACACCACCGGGGGCCGGCAGATGGTCGTTTATCCGGGCCATCACGGTCGATATGAAACCCACCAGCATGGCGCCGTGAACGATCCGGGTTTTGAATCGGGTCGTTTTGGCAAACTCCTCATCCATATGCAGCGGGTAGAAATCTCCCGTGATGCCGGCGAACAAAACCGCGTCTGTTTCGGAAACCGTCTTGGTGAAGTACTCCTTCAGACCGATTTCGACTGCGTCCAACCCGTTTTTACCTTCCATATGCGTTCTCCAATGGAAAAGTTCTATCTTCGCACGGCTTTTACCGGATCTTCCGATAGGCGTGCCGGGCAACGGCATAGCGCTGGGCTTCATTTGTGGTGGGAAAGACCTGGAAAAATAGCGCATCCCGGTACAGTCTTTCCACCGGATAATCCTTTACGTATCCGTACCCGCCGTGGATTTGCACCGCTTCCTTACAGACATCGACCGCCAGCTGCGATGCGATCAATTTCGCCATGGCCGCCTGCTGAGTGGATTGTTTTTCGTGCTCCAGGAAAAAGGCGGCCGCGTAGACCAGCAAGCGTGCCGATTCGATGCCGGCGCTCATATCGGCGATTTTGTTTTGCGTAGCTTCCATCTCGGAAAGCGGTTTGCCGAATTGGATACGGGCTTTAGCGTACCTCACCGCTGCTTCCAGGGCGGCCTGTGAAAGGCCGACCGCGATGGCGCCCCCGGCAGCTTCGCTGCGCATGAGCAGCGCATCGGTTATCATCTGCCCCGACTTTTTTCCTCCCAGCAGCTGGTCGCCGGAGACGTGGACATCGTTTAGTTCCAGCCGACCCAGGGGAAACCCCCTTACACCCATCAGCGCTTCAGCGACTCCCGCATATCCCGGCATCTGTTTGTCCACGATGAAAGCGCAGATGCCGTCATTTTCTACCGTAGCGAAAACCACGGCCAGATCCGCTGCAGCAGCGTAGGGGACATACCGCAATGTGCCCTTGAGACGGTAACCGTTTCCGTCGGGTAAAGCGTGGACTTGTTCGGCCGGTTCGCCGCCTGTATCCGCTGCCCGGATGGCCGCCGTTCCGAACGTCTCTCCTGCCAGCAGCCGGGGAAGGTATTGCTGCTGCTGCTTTTTGCTTCCATAGCGGGACAGCAGGTGAACGATTGCCTCGGTGGCGGCAATGCCAAGGGCCAATGCAGCGCTGCCGCTGGCAAACTCTTCCAGTGCCATGACAAAGCTGAGAAAATCATCACCGATTCCGCCCAGCGCTTCGGGCAAAGTCAGCTCCAGTAATTCCAGCGCAAGCGCCTGTCTGTATTTGGTCAACGGGAACTCGTTGTTTTCATCCACCTCCTGGGCCAGCGGAACCACTTCTTTACGAACAAAATCCTGCACGGCCCGGCGGGTCATCTGCTGGGACGGGGTCAGCTTAAAGTCCATGGCCTCCTTGTCTCCTGAAACATCCTGAACTATGCGTCACATATCCGGCATCGGTTTGCGGCCGGGGGCGGTTGCGATTGTTCCGATCGGATGATCCGCAGCCGGTCGAGCCTCCGGCAGTGCTTTAATTTATGGCATCAGCCCCTTGCGTTGCAGATCGCGGGAGATGATGATGCGCTGCACTTCGCTGGTGCCCTCATAGATCTGCGTTACCTTCGCATCGCGGTACAATCTTTCCACGGTGCTGCCTTCGGCGTAGCCCTGCAGCCCGGCGATCTGCACGGCAGCGGCCGTGTGCCTGACGGCCGACTCGGATGCAAACAGCTTGGCCATGGAAGCATGCATATTCGCCGGGACCCCCTGGTCCTTGAGCCCGGCTGCGTGAGCAATCATGGCGCGTGCGGCGTATATATCGGTGGCCATGTCTGCCAGTGCCCACTGGATGGTCTGCGTATTGGCGCCGGGCCGGTCTGCCGCGACTCTGTCCGCGGTGATCTGCAAGGATTCTTCCAGGGCGCACCGGCTGATTCCAAGGGAAAGGGCCGCAATGCCGGTGCGGCCTTTCTCCAGCACCATCATCATGTGTTTGAAGCCATTGCCTTCCGTGCCCAGCACGGCATCGCCTGCAAGGCGGCAGTCTTTGAAATACAGACTCGCCAGCTGGGAGGCCCGCTGGCCCATTTTGTGCTCCCGAGCGCCCCGGGAAAACCCGGGAGTCCCGGCCTCGACAATGAAAATGCTCATCGGGCGACGGTGGGTGCCATCGTCCGGAGAGCGGGCCAGCACCAGTGCGAAATCGCAGATCGGGCCATTGTTAATAAAGATCTTGCTGCCGTTTAAGACAAACCCGTCGGCGTTTTTATCCGCCGTCGTCACCAGGGCCCCCAGATCCGAGCCGGCGTCGGGTTCCGTCAGTGCAAACGAGCAGGTTATTTCCGCTTTCAGCAGTGGAGCCAGGTATCGTTTTTTTTGAGAATCGGTTCCAAGGCCGTGCAGCAAGGTGGCGCACAATTCGACCAAACCGCACTGATCGGCAATAGAGCTGTAACCGACGCTGAGCTCTTCCATCACCAGTGCATAGGAGACGGTGTCGGCACCCGCACCGCCCCACTCGGAAGGAATGGTGATCCCCAGCAGACCCTGCCGGCTCATCTTCTGGTAGATTTTCCGCGAAAATTGGGCGCTTTGGTCCAATTTAGCGGCCTGGG
>JAHEIV010000262.1:0-4253 GCA_024639205.1 Deltaproteobacteria bacterium
ATGAGATTGTCGGTATCGACCTGGTCGAAGTCAACCCGTTGACCGACCCCACCTACCACAGCAAGCTCGTCGCGGTGCGCATCCTTCGTGAGATGTTGACCGGCATCGCCATGCGGAAAAAAGGCATCAAGGACCCTTACTACCTCGATCAAAAGTGGGTAGAGCACGGTCAGGCAAAATAGGAAGACTGCCAAGAAAGGGCATACAAAAACACACTGCCCCGAACTTCGCAAACAAAAATCCGGTGGATCTGTTCCGATGGTTTGGAGGATGTTGCAATGGGAAATTTTATTGGCCGATTGATCGTTGCCGTAATTTTCCTGGTCATTTCAATCTCGGTCAATGCGGCAACGCGCTACACCATAGCCACCGAAGTCGTTACCAACGGCGAAAACCTGCGGTCGGAGGTGGCGACGATCACGCTGACGGAGGATAAAGGCCGGATTGACTTCGTTGTGCGCGAAGGCCGGAAGGAAAAAGGCGACCTGTATCTAATGACCCTCGATGGCGGGAAAACAGCCGTGATGGGTGACAAGGGCAAGTCGATTTGCTCCGAGTGGGACTCGGAGCAGTATTTCAGGGAAATGGGCAGGCTGCTGCACAAGGCCCGGCGATGGACCAACCTGGAGATCACGGATGTGAAGGTGGAAAAGGTACTGGAAGAACCCGGCCCCGAATTGCTGGGCTACGCCACCACGCATGTTCGGTTGGTTACGACCGCCGGTGTAAAGTACAGCGTTCTCGTCAAAGCACATGAGTATACCCTTACGATCACCGATGATGTCTGGATGGCGCCGCAGCTGGCGATCCATCCCATCGAACAGCAGTGGATCAATGCCCAGACCAGTACGGGATTTGACCTGCTGGATCAACTGCTGGACAGCTGGTACCTGCATCTTCCGGCAACGATTATAAAGCAGGAGAGCGTCTTCAAGCAAATCGACCTGGTGAAAAAAACGGAATCCACCAAGGTCGATAAGATTACCGTAATATCGATCGAAGCGCTGGATCCTTTGCAAATTTCAGAAGAGGTATTCAAAATGCCGAAGTGCGACAAGGTCAGTCGCCAGAAAATGGAAGCGGCGGCCAAGGTCATGCTCAAAAAGACCCTGAAGTAGCGCCACCACCGGGTCACTCCATGTCGCAGCAGTGATTTGAACCGCAATTTAATGAATAACGAATTTTCCGAAGGAGGGTGAAAATGAATCACAGATATGTAAATCTGAAAAATACCAGTCGGTTTCATATAAATTATGCACCGAAGCTGCGTGTGGACCGCTTTAGAACAATGGTTTATCTAGTAATTTGTATCATCTTTTTTACCGCCGGCATTGACGTTAGCGCCGATGTATTCGAAGGTGCCGCCGTTGGTGGTTTTATGGGATTGGTATTGGGTGATGATATTGATGACGTTGCTGCAGGTGCTGTAGTCGGGGCCGGAGTCGGTGCCGTTTCCGGTTCGATGAAGAAAAAAGAAGCGCATGAAAGCGCCAAACAGAAGCACCAGGCAAAAGCGGCACAAAAGGCCAATGCTCAACAGCGTGAAGATCAAGCGCTCATCCGTGCCATTGGTGAAGACAATTACCGTGGTCTTGTGGCTTTGATTAACTGTGAACATAAACGTGCAGAAGCGCTGGCAAACGCAGGAGGTGCCTCCAGAAATGCCAATCACAAGCTGTCATCACTGTGGTTACGATCCATTATCGCCAACGATCTCAGGCAAGCAGAGCGCAAACAGCAGCTATACAAGCAGCTTATTTCCGCTGACAGGGATATCGATACCTTGCAGCAGGCAGGCATTGAAGCCGACAAAGTTCTTATGGATATACGTCAAGAACGTCGGGCTAAAGGCATTGCCTGCAAGTAATGAAGGCCTGTGAATAGTGAACCCATGCCGATATCAGGTTTTATGAACCGTTGAGCTTCAACTTTTTTGTAAATAAGATTTTTTATAAATGAATCTTCCACCTAGAACATACATCCGAACATTTCTGCAGTTTTTTACGATTCTGGTGCTGACCGTGCCCCTGATCGCCGCGGCCGCGCAATCCAACCAGGATGGCGATCCGACTTCAACAGCTGCTTCCGATCTGTATCTGATCGGTCTTCGGGAGATTGAACATTACATCGAGCTTGCCGAAGGCTCACCAAATTTGTCCCCGTCTCAAAGAAAGCAGGTCGTCGGTTCGCTGAAAGCGGCCATTCGCTACCGTGTACTTGCCGTTGAATATCGGGAAGAGACCGATCGCTTTAGCACCTGGGTTCAATCGGCACCTGGCCGAATTGCCCGGATTAAACAGGTCCTCGATCAACCGATTCCTTCCGCGGATATACTGGTTGCCGCAGCCGCGAGACTCACCCTGTCCGACATCGAAAATGAGATTCGGCTTGCCGAAACGGAACGGGTCCAGGCAACGACCAATTTGAAATCCTGGCAGGACCAGCTTACCTACCTGGCGGTTTTGCCCCAGGAGATCCGAAGCCTCGTTTCCGCTACCAACAAACGATCGGAAGAGATCCGGCGGGAGCTGCGCCTGAAAAAGCCCGGGGACGATATCTACCTGATAAGAATAAGCCGATTAGCGGCGCTCGAATCGGAACAAAGTAAGAATCGTGCCTTTAACCGTCGGATAGAATTGCAGCTGTCCGGTTCCGGGGTCGTCATCGCACTGGGTTATGCCGAACGCAATTTGGCCAAGCGTCAGATTCTACAGCTCGAAAATCGATTGAAAACCCTGCGGCAGCTCAAGCAGGCAAAACTCCGTCAGGCGGTGGATCTACTGCAGCAGGAGGCCCAGAATGCCAAAAAACAACTGGGCGTGGTGCCGGAAGCTGTAGAACAGCAGTTTGATGCAAACTTTCAGCTCAAAGAAGAATTGGACCGCGTCAACGATACGGGCTTTGCGCTGGAGAAGCGGCACAAAGCCCGCCAGCAGCGTCTGGAGGAGCTGAAGGAGGAGTTCAGTCGCGCGGTGGAAAAGACCGATGCCACCATATACTCGATGTCGGTGGGGGTGTGGCTGCGGGCAAAGCATCAGAAGCTTCCCGAGCCGGAGGATTTTGACCACCAGTTGAAGCTGCGCAGCGAAAATATTGATTTGCTGCAGGCAAAGCGACTGGAAGTGGTGAATCAATTCAATCAGCTCGCCCAAATCGATACCGAAAAACGCCGCATCATGGCCACGCTCCCGGCGCTGTCCGTGGAAATGCAGGAATCGATCAGTGGAGCCATCGACCAGATCCTGTATGCCCGGCGCGATCTGCTCGAAGCGCTGTTGAGGCGATACGAGCGTTCCCTGGATATTTATCAGCAGCTCGGTTTTATCGATCAGCAGATCGTCAGCCAGGTCAGGGAGTATAAAGACTATCTGGAACAAGAACTGCTGTGGCTCGAAGATTCCGGCATTTTCGGTGTAAGCGAATTGTTGAATCTGACGAAAACCGCCGTCTGGTTCGTGAATCGCGAACACTGGGTCCAGCTGGCGAACAATCTGCATACCGCCTTTCGGCAGCAAACCGCACTGTGGATTGTCGTCCTGTCGGGCGCGGCGCTGCTGCTGGTAAACCGGCGAAAAGTGGTTCGGCAACTGGTGTCTTTATCCAAGCATGTCGATCACCCGCAAAATGACTCGATACTGCTCACCCTGCGGGGGCTTGTTCTGACGCTGATTCTCGCAGTCGATATCCCCATTGTGCTGGGATTTGTGGGTTTGCAGTTGACCCATGCTTCCGAATCACAGCAGTTCGGCACGGTTTTCGGAACAGGATTGATCAATGCGGCTGTCGAGTTGGTGTTGATCCGCTTTCTGATTCATCTTGTCCGGGAAAATGGCCTGGCGCAACGACATTTCGGCTGGGTGCCCGAAACCAGTCCATCGCTGCAGCGGATGTTGTTCTGGCTGGCGTGGATCGTGGTCCCAACGGCCTTTTTGTATGCCGCCCTGCAGGAAACGACGCTCATATCGTATTCGGACTCCCTGGGCCGCCTGGCGTACATGACGATGATGATCAGCGTCGGTTTGTTCATGGCCTGGCTGCTGCGACCTGCCGGAGCCGTGTTAACGACGCTAGAAAAGCAGGCTGCGGGTAGTTTGATCATAAAAACCTGGACCATCTGGTACGGGCTGGCAATCGGAATTCCTTTTGTTCTGGCCGCAATGGCAGCCGCCGGTTACTATTACACCGCACTGATTCTCGATCAACCGTTGCAGTGGACCTTCTTGCTGGCAGTGGTTCTGCTCACCGCCAGCGGC
>JAHEIV010000262.1:4263-4923 GCA_024639205.1 Deltaproteobacteria bacterium
ATCCTCGTACGCTGGATGCTGATCGGCCGGCGGCGCATGGAATACGACCGGTTGCTCGAAGAGCAGGAAGTCCGCCTGCAGGCGGCGCGCGAGACACCGATCGATGATGCCGGCAAAGGGGTCGGCACGGGCGGCGAAGCCGTCGCGGTGCAGCTTCCGGCGATCGATTACAACAAGATAGAAGCTCAATACCTGGCGCTGCTGCGTTTCATCCTTTTTTTTGCTGCCGTCATCGGGCTCTGGCAGATCTGGGCCGAAGGCCTGCCCGTGCTGAACACCCTTCAGAATATTGAAATATGGAGCTACAGTGTCGGCACCGGAGAAGAAATCAAAACCATTCCGGTCACCCTCAAAGACCTGTTGATCAGCGTTATCGTCGCGGCCGCAACGGTGGTTTCGGCACGCAACCTGTCGGGAATACTGGAAGTGACCCTTTTTCAGCGGTTCAAACCGGATGCGGGCACACGCAATTTTTTTGTGGCCCTTTCGCGCTTCGCCGTCATCGGCACCGGTGTGTTTGTGGTATTTCAAATCGTGGGACTGCACTGGTCCAAACTCCAGTGGCTGATCGCCGCCCTGGGTGTCGGCCTCGGATTCGGTTTGCAGGAGATCGTCGCCAACTTTGTCTCCGGTCTGATCCTTGTTTTCGAACGACCCTAC
>JAHEIV010000263.1 GCA_024639205.1 Deltaproteobacteria bacterium
GCCACGCAAGCCGCATCACCGGTAAGAAAACGCAAAAACCCATTTTGCCGCACGGAGTGCGAAAACGAAGAGGCCAACCTCCTTGACGAACGTGTCCACCCGCCAGATGAAAAAACAGGTGCTGGAGCTGCTTCGGCACCCCGACTCCGAATTCTGCATCTCCCGGATCATTGATTATCCCTTGCGAAGGGTGGTCAACCCGCTGTTTTCTTTTCTTTACAGTTTGGAGGAATCCGTCAAGTGGCGCGCGGTCAGTGCAATGGGAGCGGTCGTGTCCGAGATGGCTGCACACCAGCCTGAGTCGGCGCGTATCGTCATGCGACGGTTCATCTGGAATCTGAACGATGAATCCGGCGGTATCGGCTGGGGCAGCCCCGAAGCCATGGGTGAAACCATGGCTCGAAACCGGCTGATGGCCGAGGAATTCGCCTGCATTCTGGTCTCCTATGTCCGTCCGGATATGAACTACCTGGAACACGAGGAACTGCAGAAAGGTGTCATCTGGGGCCTCGGGCGCCTGGCCCATGAACGTCCGGGCCTGGCCGTCGAAGCGGTGCGTTTTCTTTTGCCCTACCTTGATTCCGCCGATCCGATTCTGCGCGGTCTGGCGGTTTGGACGGCAGGGGCGTTTCCACTCGAATTATTGCGCGAGCGCATCAAAGAGTTTGCAGCCGATCGCCGCACATTCCGTCTCTACCGCAGCAGCCAACTGGAAGAAGTGTGCATCGGCGACCTGGCAGTCGAAAGCCTGAAAAGCGGTGAACGGAGACCAAACCGGTAGCCATGGCCATGATAGAGGCGACGGCAAGCTATTGGTTGATTTCCCAATGACAGGACAATTCTCAAACGGCCTCTTCCACCGGCAGGACGAATGCCCGCAGTCCTTCGCCGGGATAAAGCTGGGTGGCGAAGCGCTTCATTTCGGACAGCAGTGCATCTTTTTTATCGTCGGATATGACTGTGAAAATCAGGATCGATTTTTCCGGCCATATGCGAGTCCCCATCCGCTTGCCGGTAGCACCTTCACCGGTGACATCCCTCAGTTCGGAATACGCATGCACGTCATGACTGGCGATTAGACTTCTGATATCTGACTGGCGGAAGTCCGGGCAGATAACCAACAACATCTTCATGAAAGTGCTCCTCATTTTTTGCAGATTATCATTGCTTGCGGATCGATAACTGCGGCGCCTTCCGCTTTAATCCGCAGGGCTTTCTTGCATTTCACTTCCCGGCAGCGGTTTGTTTTTGTAAACCAGGTAATAGACCGCGGGGATCACCACCAGGGTAAAGGCGGTGGACACCAGCAGACCGAAGATCAGGGACCAGGCCAGTCCACTGAAAATCGGATCGAGGGTGATGGGCCACGCGCCCAGCATGGTGGTGCCGGTGGTCAGAAATATCGGGCGGAACCGCACCGCACCGGATTCGATAATCGCATCTTTCAGAGATTTCCCTTTTTCCGTGTTGGTTTTGATAAAATCGATGAGGATGATGGCGTTGCGCACCACGATTCCGCCCAGCGCGATCATGCCGATCATGGCGGTGGCGGTGAAAAAGACCGGGTTGGGGTAGCCGCCGACCGGATGGTTCCAGAACACGTTCAGCAGCCAGAACCCGGGCATGATGCCGATCATCGTCAGCGGAATGGAAAGCATGACGATCACGGGCAGCAGGTAAGAGCCCATCTCGTAGACCAACAGCACGTAGATTGCCAGCATAGCCACCGAAAAAGCCAACCCCAGGTCCCGAAACACATCCAGGGTGATCTTCCATTCACCCTCCCCCCGCCAGTCGATGCGGATACCCTCAGGCAGCGGATTTTCCTGGAAAAATGATTGCAGCGACAAGATGGCGTACGCCGGACCCCGTCCGGCCATCTCGGCCATCACGTAAACAACGTGCTGCTGATTTTTGTGAAAGATGGTCTTATCATAAAAACCCTCCTCGAACCGTCCCAGTTCCCCCAGCTGTACACTGCGGCCGCCTCTTGCCTTGACCGTCAGCTTGGCCAGCGAGACGATCTCGGAGCGCTGCGCACGCGGCAGTCGCAGGATGATGGCCAATTCATTTTGCTCGGAGGGGGTGTGCACCACGCCCGCACTGCGCCCATCTAATGCAATCGAAAGCGTGGTGACGATATCTTGCGTTGAAATGCCGCTCAGGCCGGCCTTTTCCCGGTCGACCCGGAAAAAGACTCTGCGCAGCGGAGTTTCCACCGAATCGTCCACATCCACCACCCCGTCTTCCTGCTGCATTCGGGCTTTGACCGTCTGCGCGGCGGCTGCCAGGTCATCGTAGCTGTGATAAGGCTCACCGTAAACTTCGGCCACCACCGTGGACAAGACCGGCGGTCCGGGCGGAATCTCGATCAGCTTGATGACCGCACCGGTTCGAGCCGCGATTTCATCGATCCGGTCCCGGATTCTCAGGACGATTTCATGGCTGCCCATGTCGCGTTTTTTCCGGTGGAGCAGGTTGACCCGGATATCGGCCAGGTTGGGACCTTCCCGCAGGTAGTAGTGGCGTACCATCCCGTTGAAGTCCATCGGCGAGGCGGTGCCCACCGTCGTGGTAAAGTCGGTCACCTCCGGCAGCGTTCGCAGCAGTGTTTCAATCTCACCGGTCACCGCTGCGGTGGTTTCCAGGGTGGAGGATTCCGGCATGTCGACCACGATCTGAAATTCGTTTTTGTTGTCGAAAGGCAGCATTTTCAACGGAACCAGACCGGTGGCGGCCAACAATATTGACAAAAGAAAGAGCACGGCAGTTACCGCCAGCACGAGGATACTTCTACCGCGGGATTGCACCAGCGGCCGCATGACACCGCTGTAGAACCGGTATATGCCGGTCTGCCGGAGATCCGGTGCCTTTTCTTCCTCCTTCGGCTGCTTGAGCAGTTTGCTGGAAACCCACGGGGTAATGGCAAAAGCCACGACCATCGACATGAGCATCGTCAACGGGACGCTCAGAGCCATCGGTCTCATGTACGGGCCCATCATGCCGGTGATGAAGAACATGGGGATAAAGGAGGCGATCACCGCCAGGGTGGCCAGAACGATGGGACTCAGCACCTCTTTCATGGCGGTGGCCACCGCCTGCAGACGCGGCTGCCGCCGCAGGCCCAGATGTCGGGAAATGTTGTCGACGCCGACGATCGGATCGTCCACCAGCAGACCAAGGGCCAGGATCAGCGCAAACAGTGTCACCCGGTTGATGGTGAACCCAAACAGGTAATTGAACAACAGGGTGACCGAATAGGTGATCGGCACGGCAATGGCCACCACCAGACCTTCCCGCCAGGTCATAAAAAATGCGATCAGCAAAATGACCGAAACAATCGCCTCGGCCAGGCTTTTGACCAGGTCGTTGATCTTGTCGTTGGCGGTCTCACCGTAGTTGCGGGTAATTCGGTAACGGACTTCATCCGGTATCACCGATCCCATGAGACCGGCCATCGATTCCTCGATATCCCGGGCCACCCAGACGGCATTGCTGCCCTTTTTCTTCGCAATGGCAATGGTAACTGCCGGATAGCTGCGACTGTCAAAGCCCTGGGCGATCGAATTTTCCGCCTTGGACACCGATCCGCCGCTGACCGCTTCCGGGTCACCGGCCGGGCCGAAGCCGAAAAAAGAATAGGACTTGATTTCTTCGGGTCCGTCCACTACTTCGGCCACATCCCGCAGGTACACCGGGCGGTCTTCGGTAAGACTGACCAGAAGGTTGCGGACCTCGTCCACGTTTTGCAGAAAAGGACCGGATTCGACCCGGATGACCTGGTTGTTATTTTCGAATTGACCGCTCTCCATTTGCACGTTGGAGACCTGAAGCGCTCTCATGATCTCCTGGGCCGACAGGTCGTATGCATCCATGCGTTCGCGGCTGAGATAGACGTGCACTACCCGTTTGCGGCCGCCGTGGATGGTAATCCGGGCGCTGTCGTTCACGCGCTGAAGCTTGTCCACCACTTCTTCGGCCACTCGATAAAGGTTGTGGGAATCATAAACATCGCTGTACAGGGCGATGTTGACCACGGGAACATCGTCGATTTCGATCGGCTTGACCACCCACCCGGTAATGCCGGGTGTGACACGGTCCATGTTCTGCTGGAGCTTGTTGTAAAGCTTGATCAGGCTCTTTTCGCGATCCTGACCGACAAAAAACCGTACGGTGACCACTGCCATCGCCGGCCGTGAAATGGAATAGACATACTCGACCCCGTCGATCTGGTAGAGCAATCTTTCCAGGCGAGCTGATACCAGCTGCTCGACCTCCTGCGCACTGCCGCCCGGATACATGATGAGAACGTCTGCAACCGGCACCACGATCTGGGGCTCTTCTTCCCTGGGGGTGAGCATCAGCGCCATACCACCGGCCACCAGGCTGATGACGATCAACAAAATCGCCATGTTTCCTTCCAGAAAATTTTTAATGATCCGCTCGATGATCGAGTTGTTGCCCGTCATACTGCTTTCTCCTTATTTGAAGCAACTCGGCGCAATATCGACTCGTGGGACCTGTCGTGTGAAAAAAGTCGTCGTTCAGCCTTTGATCGGTTGAAGCAAAATCGTGTCTCCGGTGGACAGGCCGGATAAAATTTCGATCCGATCCCCGATAAGTGGTCCGGTTTTCACCAGCCGTCTGATCACCCGTTTGTCGGCAACCAGTTGCACCATTTCCAGCTGGCCGATGCGGTAAACAGCGGAAGTCGGAACAAGGATGGCCGGTCGGGGGTCGTCGGCGATCCAGACTCGACCGAAGGTGCCGGGCAGCACGTCTGCGCCGGCTCCTTCGATGTGCACCTTCATCCGCTGGGTGCGACTCATCGGATCGACCTCGCCCGCCACCTCGATGACACGACCGGTAAACGGGCGATTGGGGCGGTCGAGTTCAATGTCGACTTTTTGT
>JAHEIV010000264.1 GCA_024639205.1 Deltaproteobacteria bacterium
CATCCATTGTGCGAAAAAGGCGACGTGGATGGAAGAAATAATGTTTTGCTCCTCGTTTTTAACATGCCAGTCAAAATAGTCAAAAAACCTATCTGCATGAAAGAAAAAGATGGAAAGCATGGCTAAAACTCTTGTCCAGTCAATGTAGTAGAGTCTCTGCGGGGTGTTTTTCACGAGATTCAGCGGCTTTTTGGGTGAGCAATAATGGTTCGATCTTGCCCTCTTCAGAGCTGACGAAGTCAAATTTTTATCCTACTTTCCCTACTGATAGCTATCTAAAAACCAAATATCAAGCATTTACCGATTTATTGACACTATCCAATAAAAATCAGGCTCGTTAATATTTGCATTAATTTGCCGCTATCACAAATTAAACAATTGTTAATAGATATAATGGCAGTCTTCGGCCGATAGGTTTTACCGAGCACCAGCGTTACTGTTTCAAGAGTTGTTTATTCGTATTCGCTTCAATACGCGGCAGCTTGCTGTAGGGGAGATAGATCTTTGAAACGGCCTCGGATTTAAGGAGAGCCGCACCAATCGATCGCGTCGTTCGTCAAGTTGTTGCAATAAGATCGAAGTTGCGTTCCGCTCTGATATCGTGTCCTGCCGTGGCGAGACAAGGTAGAAAATTATTGATAGTACAGGGTATAGTATGTGCGGATATATTGTGGAGTGGTGGTTGTTGGTGCTTCAACCGAAAACGTGACGGGAAGGTTTATTACCGGTTTGTCCAGGTTGATTTGTCTGCGGCAGACAAATCGATCATCGATGAAAAGCAGCTCCAGTTCAACCCGTTTCGGCTGTGTCGGCACGAACTTTTTATTGAAATCCAGGCGGCCGTCTATGGTAAAGATCTTGTTTTGCAATTTGATATCATATTTGATGCGGCATAGCTTTCTTTGAACTTCAAACTCGCCGGCCTGGATCCTCAAACAACGATCCGGATGAAAAGTCGTTCCTATCCAGCCCTTGTCGTTTTGGGCCAGAACCAGACTGCCGGTCCAAATGACAGCTGCCATCGACAATGTCACGCTGATCGCTCTCATTGAATTACTCCTTCGCTGCTTTGTCGATGACAACCAGACCGGCCACCCACGTCATCGATTCTGCATCCGATGCATGTTCAGGGTTTGCCTTTTTCGCCGGCCATCCGGCGGATTGCATCAACCTGGCGACATCGATGCCAAATCCGGACATGGAAGGCCTGGCGGTTTGCGGGTTACGGCATTCCTTCTGCCTGGATAGTACCCGGCAGTCCGCGTGCTCATGGCAGAATAGTTTTTTGCAGGACCCGCCGGCAAACGCTTTTGACCCGCCGTAGCCCATCTGGACTGCTTTTTTCTCCACGCCGGCTACGATTTCGTGAAGCAGTTGCATAACTTCCCGCCGCTCTTCTGAAAACATGACGGCGGTCGGCACATCGATTCTGACGACAATGGCAAACGCGCTGTTATCCTGCCATTTTCTGAACCCGGAGGGACCGGAGATATGGGGCGGACAGCTGGGAGCCAGGCCGTAGTTTTCGCATCGGGGGTTCGCGTTGCAAAGATTTGCCAGATCGTCATCAACCACAATATCCGCCGATGCAACTACCCCGGCATCACTGGCGCCCAGGTGGACGGCCTCCTGAATGAGGCTGCTGCGCTGCTCTTTGGTAATCACAAGTCTTTGATATCGTTTATGACATTTTTTATCAACGGTTTCGCTGATTGACCGCGGTCGACACGGCGTAACCTCGGCGATTTAAGATCGCTCTCACAGTGGACAGGTCGACTCGTTATCGGAGCGGGCCTCGCGCTGATCTGCCATCATCTGTTGGACCACGGAGCGAAGTGTCCCCGGATCGTCTACGATCCAGCGCTTATCCAGCAGGCGCTTCGCATGCATTCGCTTGCGGGTGAAGGGCGTGGTTACGGCGATGCACTGCATACCGGCGGCCAATGCTGCTTTTACCCCGGTGGGGGAGTCTTCTATCACCAGACAGTGTGCCGGGGGAAGTGCCAGTTCGTGCGCCACCAGAAGGTAGATCTCCGGATCCGGCTTGCCGCTTTCCACGTCGTCGCGGCTGGCAACGATGTCAAACGCGTCGGTCAACTCCAGCACCTCTAAAACGCGCTGCACCTGTGGGCAGTGGGACATGGTGGCCAGCCCGAGCTTGCACGAGACCCGTCGGGCCTCCCGGAGCAGCTCGATATTGTGCGGCCACCGGCTGTTGCGCAAAACAGCCGGGTCGGCCAGCATGGCCTCATAGTGGCGCAATCGGATCTGAACAAAAGCCTGCCATGGCGTGTGCACTGCAAACTCTGTCATGCGTGCTTGGGCGACATTTTCCAATGCGAACCGCTCTACCAGCGCCCGGGCCACCTCCCGGCGCGGAAGGCCTACTACCTCTTTGAAGGCTTCCACGACTTCTTCTTCGCTGGTTTCGAAAGGGCAAAGCTCACGAACGGCGCGAGCATAGGAGATGGCTTTGAGCCGTTCGGTCTGCACCAGCGTGCCGTCCAGATCAAAGATTATGGCTTGGATCAAAAGTTCACCTTTCCCGATGGCAGGGCTGCAGATGGGTTGGACAAGGCTTCCGACTCTCGCTAAAGCAAGCCTTGCACTGCGCGACGGGTCGCAAAGGATCTCGCCGGTCCATCCGGGATCACGATGACGTCTTTGTCAGCGGCTTCAGGTTGCCGAGCATCGTCGGGATCAGTTCGGTCACCGTGGGATGGATGTGCACGGCACGCTGGATGACGGTGTAGGGTGCATCGGCGTACATAACGTCTAGAAGGGAATGAACGATCTCATCGCCACCGATGCCCAGTATCGCGGCACCGAGTATCTTTTCGGTCTCGGCGTCTATCAAGATCTTCATAAACCCCTGGGTCTCGCTGCGCTCCCGCGCGCGCCCTACGCGGGACATCATCATCTTGCCGATCAGGGCTTTTCGCCCGGACTGTCGAACCTGACCTTCGGTCATGCCCGCACGGCCCAGGGGTGGATCGATGTACAGGCCATAGCAAAGAATTCGATCGGTCACGCGCCGGGGGTCGTTGTCGAACAAGTTGGCGGCGACAATCTCGTAATCGTTGTAGGCGGTGTGGGTAAATGCTCCCCGACCGTTTACTTCGCCCAGGGCCCAGATGCCGGGCACGTTGGTGCGCAGCTGATCGTCCACCTGAATGAGGCCCCGGCTGTCGGTTTCGATGCCGGCCTTGTCCAGGCCAAGATCGTCCGTGTTGGGACGGCGCCCCACAGCCAGCAGCAGGTGGCTGCCGGCAACTTTTCGGGGTCCGGACTCGCAGTCGAGACCGGCCACCACCCGATCCGCGACCTTTTCGACGGTGATGCAGGTTGCATTCAAATGCACCTCGATCCCTTCGTTTTCTAAAATTTCCTTCACCGCTGCGGAAACGTCCTCGTCATCCCGGGGAATCAGTCGTCCGGCTCGCTGGATGATGCTGACCCGGCTGCCAAAGCGCCGGTACATCTGGGCAAATTCCAACCCGATGTAGCCGCCGCCGACCACGAGCAGGTGTTCCGGCAAAAAGTCGACGTCCATCATGGTCGAGTTTGTCAGATAGTCCAACGCGTCGAGATCCGGCATGTCCGGGATGAAGGCGCGGGCACCGACGTCGATAAAAATCTGATCCGCTTTAAGCAGCTCGTCGTTGACCCGCACCGTGTGGGGGTCTTCAAATCGACCGTGCCCCTTGTAGACGGTCAGGTTTTTCATATTCTTGAGCCAGTTGGCGACACCTTCGTTGGACTCTCTCACGACCGCGTCCTTGCGGGCCTTTACCCTTTCCATGTCCACTGTAACGGGCCCGCTGAGGGTGACGCCGAATTCCTCTGCCCGGCGGGCCATGTAAGCGCTGCGGGCGCTTGCCACCAGCGTTTTGGTGGGAATACAGCCCACATTCACGCAGGTGCCGCCGAAGAGTTTGCGTTCGATGATCGCCGTTTGCATCCCTTCGGTTGTGAGTCGCTGGGCCAAGGAGGGACCCGCCTGGCCCGTGCCGATGACGATGGCGTCGTATTTGTGGGTCATGTCCGTTTCATCCTTTCAGCGAAATCGTTATCCATCCGCTTCTTTTGGGACAACCGACAGGATCCGCCGGCTTTTGCCGCGAACCACATCGATCTCGACCGGTCGGCCGATGGGCCACTCCGAAAGGAACCGATGAAGGTCGTCCACGCTTTGAACGTCCGTAGCGTTAACGGTTACGATCAAATCACCTGTCTGCATACCGGCGAGTGCCGCCGGGCCGTGAGGCTCGATTGACAGCACTTCAACGGCATCGTTTTTGTTCAAGCCGTGAAAACGAACCAAGCGCCGGTCCAGCGGTCGCTGGCGCCCGGCGATGCCCAAAAATCCGCGGCGCACCCGTCCGTGGGTGAGGATCTGAGAGACCACCCACTTGGCCGTGGCGGAGGGAATCGCAAAACCGATTCCCTGGGCGATGGCTATGATCGCCGTGTTGATGCCCACCACCTTGCCGGCTGAATCCACCAGCGGTCCGCCGGAATTTCCGGGATTCAACGGGGCGGTGTGCTGGATGATGTTTTCAATCAGCCGACCCCGGGTGCTTCGCAGGGCCCGCCCAAGTGCGCTGACCACGCCGGTGGATACGGTCGATTGAAAGCCGAGCGGGTTGCCCATGGCAATGGCCAGTTGTCCGACCCTGAGCCGATCGGAACTGCCCAGGGTGGATGACGGCAGATAGGACGCATTGGCGCGAATCACCGCAAGATCGGCAGCCGGGTCTTTACCGATCAAAGTTGCCGAAAGGCTGGTGCCGTCCGTGAGCCTCACGTTCAGGGCGGTCGCGTTTTGAATCACGTGGTCATTGGTCAGAATGTAACCGTCCGGTGCGATGACCACGCCGGATCCGACACCCACC
>JAHEIV010000265.1:0-383 GCA_024639205.1 Deltaproteobacteria bacterium
GTTGCTGCTGGAATCCGACCTGAGCGGAGGGCACTCGTTCGACAAGCTGTTCGTCTGGTATGGCAACTCCGATCTGTTGCTGGCGCTGGTAAAAAGCGTCGAGGATCGACTCAATATCGAGTACGACACCGGGCGGGCACGGGTTCGGGTGTTGATCATGGTGGAGGACTCGCCGATATACTATTCTTCCATGCTGCCGCTGCTGTACAAAGAAATCGTGATGCAAACCCAGGCCGTGATGGAAGAATCCCTGAACGACGAACACCGTATCCTGCGGATGCGCGCACGACCCAAAATCATGCTGGCCGAAAACTTCGAGGAGGCCGAACACCTCTACCGCCGCTTCAAGCCCTATCTGCTTACCATTTTTTCCGATGTGCGTT
>JAHEIV010000265.1:393-4895 GCA_024639205.1 Deltaproteobacteria bacterium
GACGCCGAAGCCGGCTTCAAGCTGCTTGCCATGGTAAAGCAGGAAACACCGGATCTGCCGGTGCTGGTTCTCAGCTCGGAGGAGCACAACCGCAGCAGGGCGGAGACGGTTCCGGCCGTGTTTTTAAACAAAGGTTCGCCCAGCCTGCATTCAGAGATCCGGCAATTTTTCAAAAACAGCCTGGGGTTCGGTGACTTTGTCTTTCGGTCGCCCGAAGGCAAGGAGGTGGCCAGGGCTACCAATCTGAGAGAGATGCAGCGAATACTGCCATCCATACCGGATGAGGTGGTTTACTACCACGCGTTGCGCAACGATTTTTCCAGCTGGCTGATGGCGCGTTCTGAAATCATGCTGGCCACGAAGCTCAAGCCGGTGAAAGCCTCCGAATTCGAGTCCGTCAGGGACCTCAAGCTGTTTCTGATCAACTCCATTCAAAACCGCCGCAAGGGTCGCCAGAAGGGAATCATTGCCGAGCTGGTACCCGGTCAGTACGATCCGGACTCGGATTTTGTCAAGATCGGCAAAGGATCGCTGGGCGGCAAGGCCCGGGGGCTGGCATTTATGTCCACCGGATTGAAGGAAAACCGCGAGCTTCAAAACCAGTTCGAGGGCATCGACATCCATGTCCCACAGACCCTTGTGATCACCACCGAGGCGTTTGACGAGTTCGTTCAAAAAAATAACCTGAAAGACGTGGTCAACAGCGATCTGACCGACCCGGAAATTTCCGCAAAATTTCTGCGGGCTGATTTCCCCGGGTGGCTGCAGGAAGAATTGGAACGAATCCTGGTGCAGATGGCCTATCCACTGGCGGTGCGCTCCTCCAGCCTGCTCGAAGACGCCCAGTTCCAGCCGTTTGCCGGTATCTACCGAACCTACATGCTCCCCAACCAGCACCGCCAGCTAAAGCTTCGACGGCAGCGACTGATCCAGGCCATCAAGCTGGTGTATGCCTCCACATACATGGCGGCACCGCGCTCGTATGCCAAGAGCACCATGCACCGCATCGAAGATGAAAAGATGGCGGTGGTGATCCAGCAACTGACCGGCGCCCGCTATGGCGAGTATTTCTACCCGGCCATCTCGGGGGTAGCCCAGTCTTATAACTTTTACCCGGTATCGCACATGAAGCCCGAGGAAGGGATTGCGCACATAGCGCTGGGGCTCGGTCGAACCGTGGTCGAAGGCAGCACTTCGCTGCGCTTTTCACCAAAGTACCCGCAACTGATGCCCCAGTTTTCAGCGGTGGACGACATCCTGCGAAATTCCCAGCGATCTTTCTACGCACTGAACATGGTGGAGTTTCCGGAAGACTTTGGTTCGCCGACCCAGCTCGAAGACGACGTTACGCTGGTGAAGCTGGACATCGACACGGTTCCGGGACATCCGCCGGTCCGGCACCTCAGCAGCATGTACAGCCCTCAGGAGCACCGCATCCGGGACACCGGCGGCGGCCAGGGGCACCCGGTGCTGACGTTTGCCACTGTTCTAAAATACCAGTCTTTTCCCCTGCCTGATCTGCTCAACTCGGTCCTGGAGATGGGACGCCGGGGCATGGGCTGTCCCGTGGAGATCGAATTTTCGGTCAATCTGCCGTTCTACGGTGATCGCAAACCGGAGTTTTCCCTGCTGCAAATTCGGCCGATGGCCATCAGCCACCACAACCGGAAGGTGCAGATCGACCGTGAGGACATCGAAAGCGCATTTTGCTACTCCACGATGGCTCTTGGGAACGGCAAATTCAGCGACATCGCCGACATCGTCCTGGTGCATCCGGACACCTTCGATCCGGCCCACACCGTCGAGATCGCCGCCGAAATCGGCAAGTTCAACAGCATGCTCACCGCCCAAAATCGCAAATACCTTCTGATCGGTCCCGGACGCTGGGGATCGGCCGACCGGTGGCTGGGCATCCCGGTTTCATGGCGCGAGATATCCGGCGTCGGTGCCATTGTCGAGACCACCGCCGAAAACCTGAAGGCGGAGCCGTCCCAGGGCTCCCACTTTTTCCACAACATCACGTCACTGGGAATCAGCTATCTGAATACCACCGACACCGGCGAAGACTTCATCGACTGGCAGTGGCTCGATTCGCTTGCCGTGCGCGAAAAGAGCGCACACTTGAAATACATCCGGCTCGACAGCCCCCTCACCCTGAAAATCGACGGGAAGACTTCCCGGGCGGTTTTGCTCAAATCTTCCCAATAGATGCAGGTGAACCCGCGTATTTCCACAAGCCGCATTCGTTTGTTTGCAAGGCAAGCGCGGGCGCCGCTCTACGCTGCACGGCGAGCAGCGCGAGCGGTTTATACCGCAACAAATTGGCGAATGCTGCGCGCCTGGTGGCTAGCATATCGTTCAGCTGGTTTCCAGACCGCCAGCGTTTCTTGCGTATCCGAACAGGGATGATAGTTACAGCGCCTGTCGCCAAAATTACGCGGCAAAATTCATGTTGGCTGAGTAATAATCATGAAATATGCGGGTTATGACAGGTTGGCGCGACACTGCCGCATTTTTTTGGCCACGGCGGCAGCGGATGCGGTGCGTTTCTGGGGGTCTTTCATGAGGAGTTTATTGACGATCCGGCTGCAACAGTCCGGAACGTCGGCGGTTACCTTCTTCAGGGGGGTATAGCTGACATTGGAGATGGCATACATCATGTTGGTCAGGTTGTCGCCTTTGAAAGGTTTTTCGCCGGAAAGCATTTCATACATTACAATGCCCAGGGAGAACAGGTCCGAACGGCCGTCGACCTTGGTGCCCTCCACCTGCTCCGGCGACATGTAACTGGGTGTTCCGAGCAGAACACCGGTCTGGGTTTCAGAGGCGCTCATGACCCGCGCGATACCGAAATCAGCCACCTTCACCTGGCCGTCATCGAGAAGAATGATGTTATCGGGCTTGATGTCACGATGCACGACACCGTTGCTGTGGGCATACTCCAGCGCGTCGGCTACGGAAGCGAGCTTCTCCAGGACCTGGTCAACCGGCATGAGCGAGCCTTTGCGGCAGTACCCCAGCAAATCGCTGCCCTTGAGCAGTTCCATGGCCATGTAAGCCATGTCGTGCTCTTCGCCCACATCAAAGATGGTGACGATGTTCGGATGCGCCAGCCGGCCGGCCGCTTCCGCCTCCCGTAAAAACCGCTCCCTGAATTCCTCGAACAGATCCTGCTCCACGCTGGAATAACTGAGAGTTTTAATGGCCACTTCGCGATTGATCTTGGGATCCCGACCCAGGTAGACAACCCCCATGGCCCCCTGGCCAAGCTCTCTGAGGATCTCGTATCGACCCAGCGTCGGCTTGGTGGCGCCGTTGTTCAAAATAATAGACCCGTTCTTGCTGGGTGCGGAGGGAGATGCGCTTTCGCTCAGGCTCTCGAGCATTTCGATTCGCTGCAGGCTGTCCTGATATCTGCCGGCCGTTTGCAAATAAGTATAGACCACCAGGGCCTTGTTGAACATCCGTTTGCGTTCAAAGTCCTGTCCGAGATTATACAGCAGCTCCCGCACGGAGTGATTGTCCACCGGGCACTGTTTGAATTTCTCAAACGCCATGTCCAGCATTCCCTTGCTTTGAAAGGACAGGCCGAGCATCTTGTTCAGTTCGATACTGTCTCGCTGGGCTTCGTGTGCAAATCGATGGAAACCGGCGAACCCGTATCCAAGCATGGCAAGAAACACCGGAGCAAATATGCGCACCCAGAATCCGAAACTCATCAGCAGTATGATCGAAAAACAGATCCAGGTGAGCAGAAAAATTCCCAGGATCAAGGCCCCATCGCGAGGATTGACCCGTGGGATGACAAAAATGAGAAACAGCCCGAAATATACCACCACGAGGATTTCGAGGACGTTGGTCCAGACCGGTCTGGAGAAATGCCGGTGACCGATGATGTTTTCCACAACGCCGGCAGTGATGCCAACTCCGGTCGATTCCGTTCCGATGGCGGTTCGGTGAGCCGCCGTGGCCCATGGCATGGTGTTGCCCAGCAGGATAATCTTGTTTGTAAAAATCGTGCCGGGCGCCTTCCCGCTCAGCACGTCGGCGAATGAGACGGTTTCAAAATGCTGCTTTTTGCCTCCGAAGTCGATGAGCATCCGGTAGTTGCCGTCGGTGGGAATGTCCAGACGTTTGAGCGTCAGCCCGGAATCGGCCGATTGAATATCCCCCAGATTGCTGCCGGTGTACTTGGCTGTCACCTGCAGGGCAAAGGACGGATAATAGCGCCCCTTGTAGCGGATCAGCAGCGGGGCCGAGCGCACGGTTCCGTCTCTATCTGCAGCCACATTGTTATGACCCAGAGCACCGGCTCTGCGGGCCAGAGCCTCGAAAGTCGGCAGGACCGATACCGCATTCAGCGAAAACGGGCCCTGTGCCAGCCATGGCGAGAAATTAGCGGGGAGCATGGAATGTCGTTCGAGCCAATCCGGGGCGGCGCCGGGATTGGGCGAACGGCCGTTTGTATTCAGGAAAAACCGGATCGGCAGTACAACGTTCTT
>JAHEIV010000266.1 GCA_024639205.1 Deltaproteobacteria bacterium
CAGGCGGTCTCTTTCCGGATTGCGGGTGGACATAGCGCCCACCTGGTTGAGGTATCCACCGAATGCCCCTTTAAACAGCTTGAAGCTGGCCAGAGACCATACGGGCACCCCGGTGAGTTTGTAGATCTCATAGGGCATAAGAAAGGTTTCAACGCGGGTGAAGTGGTTGATAACGAAAATAATCGAACCGTCCGGGATGTTTTCGGTGCCGTGGCGCTCGATGTTGGCTTTGGACAGCCCGGAGATCGCTTTGATAAAAAGCCCGGTGGTTCGGTATGCAAATCGGTTCATCGAATGTTGCCTCACACGCTTGGTCTTGCCATCGCAGAGCCAGACGGCCGGGGTTACCGGCTGAGAGCGGCGGTACAAAAAAGACGCAATAGCGGCCAGGTTTTGCGGTTGACACGCTTATCTGCTACCCATATGATAGTATTTTAACGATAATTTGTAAATAATCCGGAGGTACCCGTTGTATTCCAGAATATTGCGGCTTCGATTCCCGAAGACCATTTCAACCCAGCCGATCGTCTGCTTCCTGACAAAAGACTATGATCTGGTATTTAACATCCTGAACGCCACTGTGCTGCCCCGCAAAGAAGGGGTAATGGTACTGGAGCTGTCCGGCTCGAAGAAAAACTACAAAGACGGTGTCCGGTACCTCAAAGAACAGGGTATACAGGTGGAGAACGCTTCTCAGCAAGTCAAGCGCGTAACGAACAAATGCACCCATTGCGGGGCTTGCACGGCTGTATGTCCCACCGGCGCCCTGGCCGTCGAGCGGCCGGAAATGTCTGTGCAATTTTCTCAGGATAAGTGCAGCGTCTGCGAGTTATGTGTTCCTGCCTGCCCCACCCGGGCAATGGAGATTCATCCGACCAACCAAGCCTTTTTCGAATGAAAACCACCACCGCCGTGGCGATCAGCGGAGGCGTCGACTCGCTGATGGCCGCCCATCTTCTCAAAAAACAGGGCCACCGGGTGGTCGGCCTGCATTTTGTAACCGGTTACGAAAAACAGGTCCCGGATATCGGAGCAATTGCCGGTCAGCTGGATATCGAAACTCATTTGTTGGACCTTCGCAGCGACTTTTCCGCAACGGTGGTAGATTACTTTATCCGAACCTACCGGGATGGACAAACACCGAATCCCTGCCTGGTTTGCAATCCGGCGATCAAATTCGGAAGCCTGCTCAGTGCCGCCAGGCAGCGTGGGGCCGATCGCCTGGCCACCGGCCATTATGTTCGTATTCAAAGCGATGCCGACGGCACGGTCCATCTTTTACGAGGCATCGATCCGACGAAGGACCAGTCCTACTTTCTCGCCTTTCTGGATCAGAAGCAACTGTCCCGGGCCTGCTTTCCGCTCGGAGAATACCGCAAGACCGAAGTGAAAGCCATGGCAGCCGCTGAAGGATATCGGCCGGTGACTCACAGCGAAAGTCAGGACGCCTGTTTCATCAATGAAAGATCCTACAGCGACTTCCTCGAACGACACGCGGCATCGCTGCCGGAAGCCGGGGACATCGTCGATCGGCAAGGTCACGTTTTAGGCCGCCATCGTGGCCTGCACCGCTACACGGTCGGTCAGCGTCGCGGCCTCAACTGCCCGGCTGCAGAACCCTACTACGTTCTGCAGCTCGATACCCGCAACAATCGACTCGTGGTCGGTTTCAAGAAAGAGACCCTGTCCCGGCAGTGCCGGGTCGGCCAGGTGAACTGGATACAACCGTCCCAGCAGATGCCCATGCGGGTAGACACCCGACTGCGCTATCGTCATCGGGGCGCCCCATCCACGCTGCAGCGGACGCCATCCAGTGAATGGGTTGTCCGCTTCGATGAACCGCAATCCGCCATCACGCCCGGACAGGGTGCGGTGTTTTACCAGCAGGACGAGGTCGTCGGCGGCGGGTTTATTCAATAGAAGCGGAGCGGGAGCCGGTGACCGGCGGTCGGTTTGCGGGGTTCGATTGGGCTGTGGGATCATCGGTCAGCATGTTGATTTTTTAAATAACGTTATCTATTATATATATAAACGGTTAGTTAATTATTATAATATAATGCAAAAGTTTAAAATAATAACCCTCGGTTGCAAGGTAAATCAGGCGGAGTCAGCGACCATGGCCCGGCAGTTGCAGGACCGGGCCGCGCAAGCGGCAAGCGGCGATGGTCCGGTTGATCTGTGCATCATCAATACGTGCACGGTCACCGGCAAAGCGTCCATGCAATCCCGCCAGGCAGTGCGCCGGGCAACGCGCGCCAACCCGAATGCCCGCATCGTCGTCACCGGCTGTTATGCGCAAACGGCCCCGCAGGAAATCCTTGACATACCGGGTGTCGATCTGGTTCTGGGAAACGACGGCAAGCCCCGAATAGCGGATATGGTCTGCAATCGACCGGCAGATCCGCCGTCTGCGGCGGCGGCAGCAACTGCGATGCTGGAAGATCAGCGGATGTCTCGTTCCGGCCGAACCGACCGGGCGCGCCCGTTTCTGAAGATTCAGGACGGGTGCAATGCGCGCTGCAGCTATTGCATTGTACCGGTTGCAAGAGGTGTCAGTCGCAGTCTGCCGGTGGAGGATGCGCTGAGCAGTATCGAAAGGCTGAACGAAGCCGGCTATCCGGAGATTGTACTCACCGGCATTCACCTGGGGCACTATGGGCTGGATCTCGATCCGCCATCCAATTTGCTGAGCCTGTTAAAGGCAATTCGGCAACTGCAAAGCGCCCGGCGTGTGCGCCTTAGCTCAATCGAGCCCCAGGAGTTAACCGGCGACTTGATTCGATTTGTGGCCAGTGCCGCCGCTGGCCCCTCAGCGATCTGCCCCCATTTTCACGTTCCCCTGCAAAGCGGCGACGACGACATTCTCCGGCGGATGAACCGGCCGTACACCCGGGAATTTTTCCGCGAGTTGATTCTGAGAATCAAACATCACCTGCCCGACGCATCCGTGGGTGTTGACGTCCTGGTGGGCTTTCCGGGCGAATCCGAGGCGGCTTTCGAAAACACCTGCGCATTGCTGGATGAACTGCCCGTCACCTACCTGCATGTGTTTCCCTTTTCCCGTCGCAGTGGAACCCCGGCCGACCTTTTGCCGGATCAGGTGCCGGCAGCTGTCCTGAAGGCAAGGTGCCGCCAAATACGATTGATTGGATATAATAAAAAGTTAGAATATTACACCTATTTTATTAATAAAACACTTGAAGTTGTTGCCGAATCAATCGTCGATGCAGATAACGGTTGGATGAAGGGAACTTCGGCCAACTACCTGCCGGTGATGTTCCGCGGACGGGCGGAGCAGATCCGGACGATCGTACCGGTCCGAATCGAGCGGGTGGACCTGCAAGGGGGCGTGACCGGAACGGTGGTGTCGTAAGATGTCCAACTACTCTGTCATTATACCGGCTTACAATGAGGAGCATTTCCTGCCCCGTACGCTCGAAAATCTTTTTGAAGCAATGGCAGCGATCGAGGCGGTCGGCGAAGTAGTTGTAGTGGATAACAATTCGAGCGACCGGACAGCGGACACCGCCAGGCGCCTGGGTGCGAAGGTCGTCTTCGAAAGAATCAACCAGATATCCCGGGCCCGTAACACCGGAGCGCGATACAGCATTGCTCAACATCTCATCTTTCTGGACGCCGACACCTTGATTTCATCAAAACTCCTGGGCAGCGCCCTGCGCAATCTGCAGCGCAAAGACTGCGGCGGCGGCGGTGCCACTGTGGCCGCAGACAAACCATTGAAACCCTTTTACCGGGCCGCTTTGGGCTTCTGGAACCGATTGTCGGTCAGATTTCACCTGGCTGCCGGCAGCTTCGTCTATTGCCGCAGGGAAGGCTTCGAGGCAGTGGGTGGCTTCAGTGAAGATGTTTACGTCGGAGAGGAAATCTGGTTTTCGCTGGACTACCGGCGGTGGGGTAAATCAAAGGGTCAGGAGTTTGTGATCATCGACGATGCGCCGGTGATCACATCCACCCGCAAGTTGGACTGGTTTTCCAAATCCCGGACAACGTCCATGCTCCTGCCGATGCTGCTGTTTCCCTTCATCGCCCGCCATCGATCCTTCTGTGGGTATTGGTACCGGCGCCCGGCCGGTGATTCTTGCGGTAAAAAACCGGATTGCCGGGACAATTCTGCAGATCGCGGTGAATAGTTGCAGCGCTATCTGTTTGCTTTCGTCCGATTGCCATATTTTCGGCTTGATTTCAGGCTGTCGATTGTTACGTTGAGCAAGGACAGTTTTACAGGAGGACTCTGCCCATGGGCAGTCAACATCCGGACATCCGGGAAGATCTGACCACTGATATCGATGAGGAAACCACCGAACCGCCCTTGTACAAGACCTTGCTGTACAATGACGATTTCACCACCAAGGAGTTTGTCGTCACGGTTTTGGTATCGGTCTTTAACAAATCACTGGATGAAGCCACGCAACTGATGTGGAGTGTCCATCGACATGGCGTGGGTGTTGCCGGTGTGTACCCACTTGAGGTTGCGGAAACCAAAATCGGCATTGTCAAGGCGACTGCCGAAGAACACGGATTCCCGCTGAAAATGACCATGGAGCCGGAATAAGCAAATTACTGCACACCGCTGTAATTCTCGGTTTCACCGTTCACAATGCCTGCCCCCACAGCCTGGCTGCGGGGATTTTCATTTCGAAGCGATCACATCCTCTTTTCGCGCTGTCTGCAATGCCTGCTCGGCTTTGATTCGATCCTTCATTTCTCGGTCAAGTCGCTCTTCGAGCGCGGCCAGCGCGGCAGTGCGATCTCGCAGCTGCACCTCAATGTGTTCTCGATAGTTGCGCATCTCGATCTCGGCCCACTCCCGTTCGATGATGTTGCCGACCCTTTCCGCGATCACACCGATCAGAATCTGCTCTTCATCG
>JAHEIV010000267.1 GCA_024639205.1 Deltaproteobacteria bacterium
ACCTACTACGATCGCGAGCTCGAGACCATCGTCAAGGCCGGCTCCGCATCCTCGGGCTGCGGCAGCAGCTGCACCAAGCAGCAATCGAGTTAACCCGCAATCATTCCATCCACCCGGCGCCGCGGCCCCGGCCACAGCAGCCGACCGGCCGCACCGGGCAGGTTCACTCCTGCCCTGCAATCACAGCTGACCCGCACGTTGATCCGAGCGTTTCAATCATTGCCGCAACCATTTGAATCGTCCAGCGCATTTCTGCTGCATTTACCGTTGACTGTATCTATTTTACTTGACAAACCGCAAATTATAATATAATTATTTAATTCATTATTATTAATTTAATAAGTTTATTATTGTTTATTCTTCTGATGCCTTAAGTTTCCGTTTAGCAAATTATAACAGGGAGATTGTCGATGGCTTACTGGGTTGTGGGTTATCTGTCCTTGTTTGTGGGTCTGGTGGCACTGGCGGTGACATTTTAAGCCAGAACCATCGCCCTGTCGAAACTACCATTTCATCCCCGGCTGTTTCTTCATTTAGTGGTGACACCCTTTTTGCGCTTTAATGGCTGCAGCGGGTTTTTTGCGGCCACAAGCGGAGAGATGTCCCATGTCCATGGTTCTGTACAGCACATCAGAAGCCGCTGAGATTTTAAACCTCACCCGGCAGCGGGTAGACCAGTTGATCCGTGAGGAACAGCTGCCTTATGAGAAGATCGGCAAGCACATGTTCGTGTCCAGCGGAGCGCTCAAATGGTGGCTCGAAAAGAACAAGCCCAGCAAGAAACAAAAGGACCGGGGATAGCAAAGAAGGAATTCAACGGTGAAAAGGCGCTGATCGTCGAAGGCGGCGCCATGCGCGGTATTTTTACAACCGGTGTGCTGGATGCTTTTTTGCAGCATCGATTCAATCCGTTCGAATTTTACATCGGCGTGTCCTCCGGTGCAGGGAACCTGGCAGCCTATCTGGCAGAAATGCCGGAACGCAACCTGAAAATCTACACCGACTATTCACTGCGCCCGGAATTTATGCAGTTTCGCCGCTTTATCTGCGGCGGCCATCTGGTGGACCTGGACTGGCTGTGGCAGATAACGATCGCCCAGATCCGGCTCGATTTGGCAACGATATATGCCAAAAACAAACCGTTTTTGGTTTGTCTGACCGACACCCAAACCGGCAGTGCCGTTTACAAACAGACCGGCCCGAAAGATCTGGAGCCGGTCTTGAAGGCTTCCAGCGCCATGCCCGTCCTGTATCGTGACTTTCCCCGGATCGACAATCGCCCCATGACAGACGGTGGTCTTTCCGATCCGATCCCGGTGATGGAATCGATCCGACGGGGGGCCAACCAAATCATGGTGCTGCGCTCACGACCCAAAGATTACCGAAAAACCGGTGGTGTGCTGCATCGGATCCTGCTCTGGAAATTAAGACGCCTTCCGCTGCTGAAACAAACGGCTGCCTCCCGCATCCGAAAATACAACGATACCCTGGCTCTGATCCGCCGACCGCCGCCGGGTGTGTCCATCGTGGAGATCTGCCCGCCGTCCGAGTTTCGGACATCACGGCTGAGCCGAGACCTTGGTAGGCTTTATGAGGGATACCGTCAGGGCAAACGTCTTGCCGAGAAAGCCATGCGCAGCTGGAAAAACCGTCCACCTTCCTGAACCGGTCCACCGATGACGCCCCGGTATTCGTGTCGGGGAATTCATGGGAAAGCCTTGACACGGCAGCCCGATTTGCGTCAATCTAATGTTCGCAAGCAGCAATCGCACCGCTTTAATCTTCATTTCCGAACCAGACGCGGCACCCACGTATCCCGCTGAGGGTCTATGACTGCAACACAACCGTTTCCGCCCGGCAGGTACCGCCCTGTTATACCCGCGCTGCTCGCCCTGCTGGCCGGTGCGGCGGCAATGGCGATGACCGAAATGACGCATGCCGGCTCTTTCACCGATCTTCAACCCAGACTGCCGACCCGTGTCAACGGTTGGCAGGCAGCGGCCGAAGACCGCATCTTCGACGATCGAACCATTTTCAGCTATATAAACGGCGCCGGCGAGGTCTATCGAGCCTACAACATGCAGGCGTGCCTGTCGCGCCGCTACGTCAAAAAAGGCGATACCGTCATCATATTGGATGTCTTTGACATGGGCGCGCCCGAAGACGCCTTCGGTGTGTTCACCCACGATACGGACGGGGTGCGGATCGACATCGGTCAGGACGCCCGCTTTCGACCGGGGTGGCTCAGTTTCTGGCAAAACCGTTTCTTTGTTTCCATTTACGTGGAGGAAGAAAGCGCAGCGGCCGAACAGGCTGTCAAAGCGCTGGGCAGGCAGGTGGCGACCATAGCCGGCAAACCCGGCCGCCGGCCGCAGATCCTGGAGATGCTTCCCACCAAGGGGCTGGACACCGGCAGCATTCGCTACCTGCACCATCCGATTGTGCTCAACTACCATTACTATCTGTTCGATGAAAACATTTTGCACCTTTCCCCACAGGTGGATGCGACTCTTGCGTCCTACAGCCGCAGCGGCGAACAGGCCCGGTTGCTGCTGATTCGGTATCCGCAAACGCAAACAGCCCGAAAATCTTTGGCCGGTTTTCGCACGCACTACCTGCCCGATGCCGATAGCGCCGGCGCTGCCCGCCTGGAAAACGGCCGGTGGTCGGCAGTGCGTTTGGCCGGTCGCCTGTTGACCGTTGCACTGGAGGCCGACAGCCGCCAGCTTGCCGAAAACCTGTTGAACGAAGCCGGCCGAAATGCCGCCAAGGAGTGAGACCCATGCAACACAGAAACAACAAACGAGTGATTACCCGGCGTGACTTTTTGAAAACCGGCAGCTATGCGGCCGCCGGCTCCCTGGTGGGGCTGCCCTTGCTGCGCCGGGCGTCTGCGCAGACATCGGCAAAAAGCCGCGTGGTCCTGATTCGCGACCGTGAGGTGATCGGCCAAGACGGAAATCTGAATGGCCACGTACTGGAATCGATGCTGGATCGGGCCGTCACCGCCCTGCTGGATGCTCCCGATCCCAAAACTGCCTGGGGGAAGCTGTTCCGCCCGAACGACGTGGTCGGCATCAAGACCAATGTCTGGTCGCCGCTGCCCACCCCCGAGGCCCTGGAAACAGCGCTGGTCTTTCGCCTCGGCCAGGTCGGAGTCAAATCCGGCAGCATTGCGGTGGAGGACCGGGACATTCGTGATAACCCGGTTTTCATGCGATCCACAGCGCTGATCAACGTGCGGCCCATGCGGACCCACCACTGGTCGGGCCTGGGAACGCTGCTGAAAAACTACATCATGTTCGTTTCCGCGCCCTGGATGTACCACGGCAACTCCTGCGAGCGGCTGGGGGCCATCTGGAAAAAACCCCACGTGAATGGCAAGACCCGCCTGAACATTCTGGTGATGCTCACCCCGCTGTTTCACGGCATCGGCCCGCATCACTTCAGCCGTCGCTACCTCTGGCCTTACGCCGGCCTGGTCGTCAGTACCGACCCGGTGGCCGCCGATGCCACCGGCGCCCGGATCATCGGGGCCAAAAGAAACGAATTCTTTGACAGCCATCGCCCCATCAGCCCGCCGCCGCTGCACATTGCCGCTGCCGACACCCGCTTCGGCCTGGGCAACGCCAGCGCGGACCGCATCGACCTGGTCCGGCTGGGCTGGGGGGAGCAGATCCTGATATAACCAAAGAACCCGCGGAGGATAAACCATGATGTTCGATCATCGTATGACCCGCAGAGAATCTCTGCATACCCTGCTGAAACTATCCGGCACCGCCGCACTGGCCGGTGCCGGTCTCTGGCCGGGCCTTGCTCGCAGTGCATCTCAGCAGCGGCGTTTTGTCGTAGAAGCTGTTGCGCAAAGCCAGGGCATTTCCGTCCCGGTGCTCACTCGTAAAACGTTCGAAGCGGCCGGCGGCATTCAGCGCTTTGTCTCCAAGGGAGATGTGGTGGTGATCAAACCCAACATCTCCTGGGCCCGGCGCCCGGAGCTGGCGGCAACCACCCATCCGGAGGTGCTGCTAACCGTTATCGAACTCTGCCAGGAGGCCGGCGCAAAAAAGGTGCGAATTGCCGACAATACCATCCACGATGCCCGGCGCTGTTTCGCCATCACCGGTGCCGGACAGGTGGCCAAGCAGACCGGTGCCGATCTGATCTACCCGCGCTCTTCGCTGATGCGCAAGATGAATCTGCACGGCAGTCGCCTGGACGTCTGGCCCGTGTATACCCCCCTGGTGGAGGCCGACACGCTCATCAACCTGCCGGTGGCCAAGCACCACTCGCTGAGTCGTTTGACCCTGGGTATGAAAAACTGGATTGGAGCCGTTGACGGCAGCCGGTGGTCGCTGCATCAGGACATCAACCAGACCATCGTCGACCTGGCCCGGTTTTTCAAGCCGACCGTCACCCTGATCGATGCCGTGCGCATCATGACCCGCAACGGGCCCTCCGGCGGCAGCACCGCCGACGTGCAGGTGAAGAACACGTTGATCCTCAGCAACGATCCGGTGGCTGCCGATGCCGCGGCAGCGAAACTGTTCGACCGCAAACCGGAACAGATCGGATTTATTCGGCTCGCCCAGAAACAGGGTCTGGGAACGGCTGATTTTCAGCAACTCGAACACCGAAAGGTTGCCGTGTGACAGCCCGCAAGCTGGTTTGGCTCAGGCGCGTCTGCCAGATCCTGTTCCTGGTATTTTTCCTGCTGCTGCTCATCGAAAGCCGGCTTCCCCTGGACGTCTACCAGGACTATTCCCTGGCCTTTCTGTCCGATGAGGACCTGCGGCTTCGGTGGCCGGTGACCTTCTTTTTCCAGCTCGACCCCCTTGTGGGACTCACTTCTTTGCTGTCCGCAGCGGTGCTGATCAGCGGTGT
>JAHEIV010000007.1 GCA_024639205.1 Deltaproteobacteria bacterium
ATGCTCACGGTCACACAGCCCGGGCTTGAAATGATCACAGCGCGGGTGGTAATAACAACCCCGGGGTCTTTCGAATGGCAATGGCAGCTGGCCCCGAATCGGTTTCAGCGGAGCCGCATTTTTATCTGCTGTCGGCAGCGGGATACAGGCAAACAGGCCGTGGGTGTATGGATGCCTCGGCCAGGTAAAAAGCGAGTCAATCGTTCCTTCTTCTACAACTTCACCGGAATACATCACAAAAACCCGGTCACAGGTTTCTAAAATCAACCCCAGGTTATGGGAGATATAGATCTGGGATGTGCCGTACTTCTTGCTGATATCGGCAACCAGCTTGACGATGCCGGCCTCTACGGTCACATCCAGCGCAGTAGTTGGTTCATCCAGCAGCAACAGTGATGGATTGGATAAAAGCCCCATGGCGATAACAACCCGTTGTTGCTGTCCACCCGACAACTGGTGCGGGTAGGATTCCATCAACCGCTCAGGATCCGGCAACTTGACATCAGACAGCATCTCCACCGCTCTTCGATGCGCTTCATCGCTGGAGATGTTTTCATGCGCCAGGGGCACTTCCATAAGTTGGGTCTTGATTTTGAGGCTTGGATTAAGAGAGGCAAAAGGTTCCTGGTAAATCATCGCGATCTCCGACCCTCGAATGCGACGCAATTCATCTTCCGACAACTGGGTCAAATCACGGCCCTTAAACGTGATGCTGCCGCTCTTGATGCCGCCGTTGGCACCCATATACTGCATGATCGCCATTGCGACGGTCGACTTGCCGCAGCCCGACTCGCCGACAATGCCGATCGTCTCACCGGGCAATACCGTCAGCGAAAAATCCACCACAGCCGGAATTTCTCCCGCACGGGTATAGTAAGAGATGCACAGATCTTTGCAGACCAGCACCGGTGTTTGATCTTGATTCATATGTTGTTTACCTCCTAGTCACGCAACGAGATTTCACGCAGACCGTCCGCCAGTAGATTAAACCCCAGAATCAACGTCGATATCGCGATGCAGGGAAAAAGCGTCATGTGTGGAAAGGCCATGGCCATCTGCCGGGTTTCATTTACCATGCCACCCCAATCCGGATCCGGCGGTGGCAGACCCAGACCGAGAAAACCGAGCACACCGATGGTGATAATAACGTAACCCAGACGCAGGCAGGCATCGACAATAAGCGGGCCGCGGGCATTGGGCAAGATCTCAACCAGCATCACGCGCCAGTCGGATTCGCCGCGGGTCTGGGCCGCCGCCACATAGTCGCGATTGCGAAGGTCCAGCACCAATCCACGCACAATACGCATGATCCCGGGAGAAGAGGCAAAAGTAATGGCAATAATGATGTTAAATCCAGATGCTCCGATGGTGGCGATGATGATAATATAGAGCACCAGGACCGGAAATGAGAGAATGATATCGGCAATGCGGGACAGGACATCATCCACCCAGCCGCCGCGATACCCGGCCGCAAGTCCCATCAGAATGCCTACCAGGTATGCCGAAAAAGTAGCAAGGGGCGCATAGATCAATACCGTACGTGAACCCCAGATAATGCGCGAGAGGATATCCCGCCCGATATGATCGGCGCCCAGCCAGAATGTGCCGCCTTCGGCCGACACTGCTCCCAGCCCGGCAAACGGCTGAATAGACGAGTTGGGGTCAAACGGTGCCAGCAACGGTGCAAAGATGGCAACCAGCACCCAGAACACGACAAGAAACGTCCCCACCATGCCGACCCAACTTTCCCGCAATAAGCCAAAAGATTTCAGAGCGCGCCAGAGCGCCGCGCCAAATCCGGTTGTGCGCATTTCGGTTACAGATGTCGTCATGCGTATGAAGCCTCCTTAGCTAAAACGGATGCGAGGATTGAGGAAGGTATACCCGATATCGGCAATGGTCTGCGTCGTAACGGCAACACAGACAGCCACCATGGCGCATGCTTCCAGAAGGGCGATATCGTTATTTAAAGAAGCCTCGAGGATCAGTGCCCCGAATCCCTTGTAGGCGAAGAAAAATTCCACGACAATAACTCCGGACAACAGCCAGTTGATTTGCAGCATGATTACCGTGAAAGGGGCGATGAGTGCGTTGCGCAGCGCATGCTTCAAAATCACCGACCTGTATGGCAGGCCCTTTAGCACCGCTGTTCTTATGTACTGGGAGGTCATGACTTCCGCCATGGATGCCCGGGTCATGCGGGCGACATAGCCAAAATCATAGACGATCAGCACCATGGCAGGCAGGATCAACTGTTTGAACTCGAACCCGCCCGACATGCTGCTGGTGCCCGGCAACCACTTCAGGGTGAATACAAAGATGGCGGAGAAGATGACCGCGCTGGCAAATTCCGGCACGGAAGTTGTTATAATACCGAAAACCGATATCGATCGATCGAGCTTTGATCCCTCCTTCATTCCCGACAGGACACCCAAGATCAATGATAGCGGGATCATCACTGCAAACGTCCAAAATCCCAATATGACGGTGTTCCACAGCCGGGGCAACATCACGTCAGCAACCGGGCCTTTGAAACGGATCGACTCCCCCAGGTTGCCGGATGCAAAATTTCCCAGCCATTTCACATAACGCACCATAACGGGTTGATTGTACCCGTGCTGCTCGCGCCACAACTCTTTTTGTTCTTCATTGGCAAATTGGCCCAGCACTCGGGCAGCCGGATCTCCTGTAAGTTCAGTCTCTAGAAGTAAAAATAGAATTAGAGATACGACGATCATGGTAAAAAGCATGAACCCGATGCGCTTTATCACCAGGGTAACCATCTGACGCCTCCTGATAGAGTGGATCGTTTTTGGAGAGATTCAAGGGCGGGCAGTGCCACAGCACTGCCCGCGCCCGAACGCACGTTGTTTTAACTACGCAAAAGAAACCTTGTGGAATCGGTAGTATCGGGTTGGGTGCATTTCAAAACCGACGACATTATCGCGGACCGCTGTAAATACCGCACGGAAAAAAGGCTGGACCATAACGCCGTCATCCTGCAGAATCTTCTGAACCTTCTCCATTTTGACCCGGCGTCTATCAACATCCAGGGTCGATTCGGCTTCCACCAGGGCGGCATCGAACTTGGGGTTGGCATAGCTGGACTCATTCCACGGTACACCGGTACGGTAAGCCAGGCCCAGCACCATGACGGCCAGCGGCCGGTGGGTCCAGGAGGTGAGGCTCAAAGGCGCCTTGGTCCATACGTCCCAATATTGCGCCTGCGGCATCACATTCATATTGATATTGATCCCGGCTTTGGCGGCATCTTCTTTGAGTATGGCGACGGAATCCTGTTCCCAGACACCTTCGGTATTCCCCACGTTGCAGGTTAATTCAATACCATTCGGATAACCGGCCTCGGCCAGCAGTTTTTTGGCACCTGCAATATCCTGTTTGAACGCGGGCAGTGCAAAGTATTCGGGGTGTATCTTGGCGACATGATGGTGCTCTGCGGCAATACCCAGGCCCCGATGGGCAATGTCGAGCTGTCTTTTGGCATCGCAGGTTTTCTGTACCGCCCTGCGCACGCGGACATCGTCAAACGGTTTCTTGTTTACCTTCATGCGAATAACACCGGTTTGGGTCGACGGTATCTCGACAATATTGATTCCGGGAATATTCTTGGCCGCTTCGAGCGTTGTCAGATCAAGATTATAGATGCCGTCCACCTGTCTTGAAGCAATTGCGGCCAGATAAGCGCCGGCATCTTCGCCCAGGTCAACAAAGCGAATTTCATCCAGATAAACCTCCCCACCCCAGTAGGGTTCTTTTCTTTTTGTCAAAACCGCCAGCTCACCAACCCTGAATTCGGTGAGGTTGTACGGTCCGGTACCCACGGGATTTTTGGAAAGATCCCCGCCCTCTTTCTCAAAATCACGGTGAACGATAGCGGTGGGATAGTTGTAAAGGTTTTCAGGAATCGCCAACACCGGCGAGTTCAGGTTGAGTTTGACCGTATGATCGTCCACTTTCTCCACGGCGCCCTTGATCATGCGCTTGACCGGGTTGCCCTTCTTATCTTTTTCGCCGGTCTGTTCAAGCATGGCATCGAACAGTCCCAGGTTGGAAGATCCGGTTTTCGGGTCGAGCCAGCGGGTAAAGTTAAACACCACGTCATCGGCATTGAAGTCATCGCCGTTTGACCACTTGATACCTTTGCGCAGATTAAACGTCCAGGTCTTCAGATCGTCGGATGCCTCCCAGCTCTCTGCCAGACCGGGCCTGGTGATGTTATCAGGCCCCGTTTCGACTAAATACTCGACGATATGTCGGGAAACGATAGACTTCTGCGTCCATGAATAGGTCGCTGGGTCGGCCATTTCCTGTACCTGCATGCCAAACTTTATGGAACCGCCCTTTTTCTGCGTGGCGGCCATGGCCGATGAAATGAAATCAGGCAATACATCCTCGCCCAGTATCTTGGATGCAATACCGTAGGCAGCCGACGCGGATACGCCAAGCAAAGTGGTTGTGCGCAGAAATTCGCGCCGCGAGCACTTACCGTCGGCAAGCGCTTTCTTCATTTTCTCAACGCCAGGGTGCACTCTCTTGATGGTCTGTTTCTGGTCTTCAGTCGTCATAATATTACCTCCTCCTAAAAATAATGGTAACGTTCAAAAGCGAAAAAACTTACCGGGCGACCAATGCAATGGAAAAGTAAGTGACCTCCTTTCAACATTTTATGCCAATCAAACCGTGCCGCACAATAACCCGTATGTTAAAAGGAAGGTTGCTTATGACAAGGGCTTAAGTCATTTCTTCACTTTCTTCTTTAAGTCTCTGGCGGAAATATTCACTTTTTCTGCTTTATTATACAACGCACATTGTAATGCGGGTTGCTTTGAAAGCTCCAATAAAGTGTTTCCCCTTATTTTCTCTGCGTAGAGAAAATGCCAGGGTGCGGAAATAGAATCAGATCCGTTTTGCAGCCCTGCAGCGTATGCAGGGCAGGTTTGTTTATTGCGGGAACTTTATGAATATGTTCGCCGGGCAATTGCCATGCATTTGTATGGATCAAACCATAGGGCACGATGGCGTTGCTCGCCCGGTAACGTGATTCGCAGCTACGAAATGGTCTGTTTGGTGATAAGTTGATTAACCGAGCAAAAGGGCGCGACCTTGGTTTCCTGCCGGGCCCTATTTGTACTGATCGATTGCGTATGAGAAACGGTTCCCCCGGCAGTTGCCTGATGCTGGTCGGCCAGTTCTCAATAGCATCTATAGAAGTTGCGGTTGTCGTTTTTACCGTTCAGTAGAACACCGGTTCCCGATTGTGCGCAGGGTATGTATGCCTGCGTTCCCGGTCTGAGCGGTGCGTTTGGTCGCAACACATCGCTGCAGTTATTCGGAGATGGTAATTAACGACTTATATTTTCTATATGGTGTTCAGGTAATCTTGTCAAATCATTTATCTGGAACCATTACCAAAAAGGATTGAACAGATGGTGAATTTTATCGCTTTCGCAAATAAAAGCTGAGAGACGGACGGGAAAGCGTTGATAATCCAAAACAATATTCGCCCGAAATTGGGTCGAATCGGCAGGATACACGGTGCAGCAGGCAGATTCTTCTTTTTGACGTTTGACAACACCATCGGAAGGGAGGCGAGCCCGTATGCCAAATCCATCATCGCTACCGGTCCGATCGGCGCTATTGTGCAGATTACGATAAGGCGAGAAAGAGGGTATCTTCTTACCAGGGAAGTGACAGCGTCCAACTCCACGCGAACCCATCGGCCTCCGGTCGAGTTCATTTCATTGCGTATCACTGCCGCGCTGCCGATTGGCGCATCATGCTATCGAGAAATGGTTTTTCGGCCATTGACGCGCTGAAAGCCAGTACCCAACGCTTGTTGGGCATTTCCGATTACAACGAACGCGTCCGGGTTCACATCGCTGACCACCTGTTTGAGTTCGAAGATTTGCGCACGGTTCACGGTACAAAACACCATGTTTCGTTTTTTACCGGTGTAGGCGCCGGTAATCTCCCAGATACTCGCGCCGCGATGCAATCGAGCCATCAAAGCGTTGGCCATCTCCCGGGGTTGATCGGTGACAATGCTGGCGGTTCGCACGACACTGGGACCTTCCAGGGCGAAATCCGAGGCAAGGCCGGCAATCATCAACACCAGTATCGCGTGCAGTGCGATTTCCCAGCCAAAGGTGAATACGGCGACCAGTATGATGGAACCATCGACGGCCAGGTAGATCTGGCTGAGCGGAATGCCGGTCTTGCGCTGAATAATCCGGCTGATAATGCTGGTTCCGCCAATGGTACCCCCCGTACGGTAGACCAAGCCGCTGCCGATACCGGTGATCAGGCCGGCGTAAATAGAGCCCAGAAGCATGTCGGCAGTCAGCGGGTAGGATATTAGGATTTTTGGCATGGTATAAGTTAGGAATTCGGTGGAAGCAGAAAAAACGAGTACCGCAAGGATGGTGCGGACCAAAAATTGCCAACGCCCCAGAAAACGGAATCCGATGAACAGCAAGGGCACATTCAAAGTCAGATATATGGCGCCCGCCGGCAGATCGATAAAGTTTCGAACGATTATGGCGATTCCTGTGATGCCGCCGGCCGCCAGGTTGTAGGGCACTTGAAACAGGCTGAAGCCGATCGCAACGATGAAGGCACCGAGGCTCATGGTGAAGGCGGTCTTCATCATCTGAAGGATTTGATCCAGGGAAAGCGATTGCACACGTTGAAAAATTTGGTTTTTTGACATCTGAAACACCTCTACGGTCGAGACAAACGTTGATCGTCTTTCAGTTTTATTCGGCTTTCGTGCGCGACGGCGCCCGAGAGGGCGAGCAAGACTCCGTCGATCCTGAAAAATTATATAAACGCTAATTATACGCTAGAGATCGGCTGTATAAAAGAATAAAACCAGATGGAAAATGTGGCGCAAAAAGTCTGCCACCCGCCGCCCCAGCTAGCGCAAGTTCATTCCTGCGGCGCTTTGGATGGCATTGCCGTGGTTGTCAACAGTTCCCTGGAGACGGTTTGCGCTTTATTCGATGCTCTTTTTTTTGATGTCCGGGTCCCGTTTCGATCGCAGCCCGACGGTTCATTGAACGTCGCGTGCTTCCGGCAATTCGGCCCCGGCTGGTGGCCGCCACGTTGACCCTGCAACATGGGGTTAATGGGCGCTATGATTTTATTTTTATCGTATCTTTGCTCTCTGAAGATCCATCGCGCAAAGGCTTGCAGGCACACTGACTGTGGCAGCTGGTGTGAGGCTGGACTCAGCGCATGTTGAATAATGCCTTTTTAAACGGTTACTGCCCGAACCATTTGTTTCTGAGCTCTTCATACGCACCGCTCTCGATGAGTTTCAACAGGGCAATGTTGAGTTCTTCCCTGTAAGGACTTCGGATTTGAATCGCAATCCCGTAATTCTGTTCCTCGAAAAGCAAACCGACAACTTTGACCTTCCCCCTCCCTGTCTTGGAAGCATAATGTTGAAGAACCGGCGCGTCGTATACGATGGCATCCACTTCTCCGGATTCCAAACGGGGGTAGGCGTTGGTTATATTGTCGACGGTAACAGTTGCGATACCCTGTTGCGCCAGATAATCGGCAGCTGTACTTTTCGCGACGGTTGCCACCTTCTTGCCGTAGAGATCCTGGGGGCCGTCAATGATTCCATGCAACTCCTGGACGGTGACAGTGGAGGTGACGCTGGCGGTAAAGTAGGCAAAAACAAAATAGCCGGCCAATATCCAGACAAGGCCGAAAAGCCGACCGACGGTTCCCTTCGGTGTCTTGTCCCCGTAACCGACGGTGGTCACGGTTACCACGGCCCACCAGATTGAATGCCAGAGGCCTTGAGGATAGCGCTGGGGAAACTGGGGATTATGGCGCCGCTCTACTACCCAGATAATATGAGATGCGATCAGAAGAACGACGAGGAAAATCGAAATCCCATAAAATAGCTCGCGTGAAAAAATGACAGCAAAAATCTTAGATATAACTTGTCTTAAAACCGATCCGGAACCCTCCCGCACCATAATCTGAAGCCCGGTATCAAAGAATGCATGGGAAAAATCAAGGACCTGCTCCCGTTTGACGGTGATGCTGATTCCGGCAATGGCGACATCCGCTGCACCGCGCTCGACTTCATCCAGCAGTTTGGCAATCGTGTTCACACCGTAGAGCTCATATGCAAGGCCAAGGTCTTCGGCGATTTTTTCCCATAACTCGATGCTAAAACCGACATATTTTTTATCCTCATAGATCACCAGCGGCTCAAAACGCTTGGTGACCACCCGCAGCACTTTCGTGCTTACCTTTGGACCCACTTCATGTTGCGGTAATGTTTTCGATATTTTTACAGCTTGGAGAGCCCTGGCCGCGTTCAACCACCGCTCGATCTTTTTCCGGTTGGTTGCGATCCATTGCAGCGCGTGACGCCGGATATCTTCGTTATCGTCTTCACCGCCGAGCATCCTGGCGTTCTGCCGGGAGATATCCTCGAGCGGGATTTTTACCAATTCCAACAACCGTTTGACATCCGGATGGTTTGTCAGAAATGGTTTGTTGGCTACCACCCGAATATCGTTGGGCGGAAAACCCATCGCGCAAGGATCGTCTGCGCACCCCGGAACACCCTGGATGGATGTCTGGGGTTCGAGGTTTTTCTTTTCTGTGGGCAAGCTGGCAAAAGGCACCTGGATCCAGACCACATCGCTGCCCGGAACCAAGGTGCCCACAGTCCAGTTGGGCGTCCAGGTATAGAGCAGAATCGGCTTGCCTTGTTTGTAGCGGGAAATGGTTTCATCTGCCAGGGGAGAGTAATCTCCCTGAATGTGCTCGACGGTAGCGCGCAGATCGTAAGCGTCCAGGTGGTGATCCACTACCCGCTCGCACCCCCAGCCGACATTGCAACCGATGAGGTCTGCTTTGCCGTTGCCGTTTCGGTCGAACACCGCGGCGATTTTGGGATTTTTCAGATCATCCAGGTTCTCTATTTCCAGCGCATCGGCAGTTTTTTTGTCTACGAGATATCCCTGAAGCGCGCCGGCTTTGACTTCAAATCCCACCGCTTCGACCTTGCCCCGCACCCGATCGTCTTCGAGGAAAACCGTATGACTCGGAAACCAGCCGTTGGCCCACAAGTCCATCTTCCCCTTTGCGGCTGCCAGATAGAAATCGCGGTTGTCCATGGTATGCGGGCCATCGACCGCATAGCCCAACTCTTCCAGGAGTCTCTTAAAAATCTCCGCCTGAAACCAACCCGTATCCCACGTTGCCCGTGCCATGGAGATGGTTGCTGTCGCGGCGGGTTTAATTTTTGCGGACGCCGGCAACCGGTCGTATGGGCCCTTGGCCATTGCCTGCTGGCCGGCTGCCGGCATGAGTATCAAACAGATACCGATCCCAAGGAAAAGACGCGTACCCATTGCCAATAGGGCGGACAACCGGGTAAGATCGTCGAATCCTAGTCTTCTCATTTCAGCCATGATTGTATCTGTTCCGGGTTATAACGCATAAAGCGCAGGGCCTTATCGTAGGGAAACATCCCATCGTCCTCTTGAATCCAGATCATCAGCTGGCCTAATTCTTCAGGGGACCATTGGAAATTATCCAGGAATCGATACACCTCGGGCATCTCTTCCTTCAGGCCCTTGCGCACCATTGTATGGATTTTTTCTTTGCCCCCGAAGACATTTTTCGGATCATCGAGGAACTTCAGTTTCCAGCGCGCAAACTTCCAGTGGGGAATCCAACCGGTAACCACGATCCACTTCTGTTTTCGGATCGCATCGGACAGCTCAGCGGCCATGGAGATTTCACTGCCTTCGATCAAGCGGAAATTTGTCAGGCCGTAAACCTTCATGGCTTCTCTGGTTTTCTTCATGATGCCGGCTTCCGGATCGATGCCGATGATTTTTCCCTGGAATTTGCGCGCGTATTCTTTCAGCGCCGGGATCGATTCGACCGTAATGTAGGGTGCATTCCGCTGCCCGGTGGCAGCTGTTTGGCGACCCACGGTAATATCCGGCACCACCAGACCGATCTGGGTGCCTTCCAGATTCGGCCCCAGGTCCACGAGCCTGTCTTCGAACTGCCGGTAATAGTGGCCGTGGGTGCTGGGCAGCCAGGCGGCTACCATGGCATCGGCCTGGCCGGTGGCCACCGCTTCCCACATTTTGTCCGCTGTCACTGGAATGATTTCGCACTGGACGCCCATTTTTTCCTGCAAAACCGCCTGCACCAGGTTGGTGCTGGCAATCGTCTCCGACCATTCCACATACGCCAGGCGAACGATCTTCTCGGCGGCTTCGGCCTGGATTGGCACTAAGGCTGTCAGTATGAACAGGATACAAAACAACCCTGCCGCAGTTTGTATGGTTGCCTTTTTTTTCATAAGTCCCTCCTATTTGAAAACCGGCTGCATTGTTCGGGGGTGCGCATAGCGAAACCGATCAAACCGGTATAAACACCGAACCCCTGTTGCTGGTGTTGTATCCGGTGGTGCGACATCGTCTGCTTGCCCCGCCAATCAATCGTAGCCATGTTTTTTCACATGATCCACAAGCCCTTTGATCACCGAAAAGCACATTAAGAACATCACCACCGCAAAGGGAAGCCCGGTGCTGATGGCCGCGGTTTGCAGGGCCACCATGCCGCCACCCAGCAGAAGTATCGCTGCGACGGTGCCTTCCAGGATCGCCCAGAACAGCCGCTGGGGCTTGGGAGGATCCGGGTTGCCGCCGGCCGTGATGATATCGATGACCATGGAGCCCGAGTCAGAAGAGGTTACGAAAAAGAAGATGACCACGACCATGGCCAGTATGGAGGTCACCGAGCTCAGCGGAAAGCTTTCCAGGAAGACAAACAGGGAGACCGGGATGTTTTCCTGAACCGCCTTGGCCATACCGCCGCTCATGTAGCGTTCGATGTAGATGGCGCTGTTGCCGAACACGGTCATCCAGGTAAACGTCACTATGGTCGGTACGACCAGCACGCAGGCCAGATATTCCCGCAGTGTTCTCCCGTAGGAGACCCGGGCGATAAACATGCCCACAAACGGACACCAGGCGATCCACCAGGCCCAATAGAAAATGGTCCACCCGTTTTGCCAGTTGCCGCCTTCGGTATAGGTCTCGTTCCAGAACCCCAGATCAAAGAAATGTTGGGCATAATTGCCCAGATTTTCGATCCATGCGTTCAGGAGGAACAGTGTCGGGCCGAGCAAAAAGACAAAGAGCATCAATAAAAGGGCCAGCCCGATGTTGATGTTACTGAGCAGCTTGATGCCGCCTTCCAGCCCGCGCACCACCGACCAGGTGGCCAGGGCGGTGATGCCGGCGATCAACAGCACCTGAACCCCCGCGCTTTGCGGAATGCCGAACAGATGCGCCAGGCCTGCGTTCACCTGCTGCACGCCAAAAGCTAGGGATGTGGCGACACCGAAAAGACAGGAGATGGTGGCCAGGATATCGATGGTGTTGCCGAACCCGCCGTAAATGCGCTCTTTTAGGAGTGGGTAAAAGACGTTGCGGATCGACAGCGGCAGCCCTTTGGTAAAACCGAAAAAGGCCAGCCCCAGTCCGATCAGCGCGTATATACCCCAGGGATGCAGGCCCCAGTGGAGATAGGTCAGCTCCATGGCCGCTTTGGCGCTCTCGACGGTGCCGGGCTCTGAAAGCGGGTTGGCCACGTAATGAAACATCGGTTCGGCCACCCCGTAAAAGAGCAGGCCGATGCCCATACCTGCGCTGAACAACATGGCAAACCAGCTCAGATAAGTGAATTCGGGCTTGGCATCGGGCCCGCCGATGCGAAGTCTTCCCAGCGGTGATACCATGATTGCGATGCAGGTGGCCAACACGACGTTCATGGTCAGCACCAGAAACCAGCCGGTATAGTTGGATATCCAGTTTTTGATACCTGAAAAGAGATTTGCGGCGGCGTCTCCGGCGAGGATTGTGAAGATCACACCTGCGAATATCAACCCTGCAGCGCCGAAAAATACCCAGGGTTGAATGTCGTACTTCAAGACCCTGTTGTCCAAATTACTGATTGTTTCTGCAGTCCTGATTTGAAAATCTTTTTCAGCCATGAAATACCTCCTTCATACCTCTCCCGGATGAATTAACATCCGGGCATTTTTCATGCACGGCATCCATTCCGGGTATCCCGCCATAGCCCCTCAACGTCGGCAGCCGCTGAGCAGTGAGATCCGGTTTCCAGACGGTGCATGATTTTTGTGGTACTGCAGAACGTGCGTGCCCATGTCTAACCTGTATTCAGTCGTCTACATGACAATCGCCCTCAACATTTTTTTAAAACGATCCGATCTTCTTCAACCGTCATCTCGAAGCAATCACCCGGCGAAAAACCGGTTTTTTCGAGCATTTCTTTGGAGAACACGATCCCTTCCTTTTTGACCTTCGATTTTTCGGCCGTTGAATAATCAAAGAGCCCGTTGACGACGTAGATTTTCTTGTCAAGATTCTGAAGCATTACCAGGTGTTCCCTAAGCGTATACGGGGATATCTGGAATTCTTCGGTGATCTCCTTTGCCGTCTTGCCCTCTTCAATCATTTTCCTTAGTTTGTCCGGATCATAACGGATGCTGTAATTTCCTTTTGCCATGGTATCATCTCCTTTAGATTGTTCTACACGACCTGAATGTTGATCATCTCGCTTTGTCTTTGCCGGTTTCTATCGCATCACCTCCTTTGATCATCGGATTTTCGAGATGCGGATCAGCGCAATGTGATCTCACCCGCCGTGGGCGGATATGATAACATTGCAAGGGCTCTGCAGCGCTACCGATCGGCGTTGTAAGTATCAGCCGAACGAGTGCACCGGAGGGCCCCAAAGAGTAACATCCGGCTGCACCCCGAGACCGGGACCTTCGGGCACCTTGATGGTTCCGTTTTCGACGCTGATCCCGTTTTCCGGATCGTAGTGTCCGTCGATGTAGGGCGCTGCCAGCCACACACCTTCCAAAAGACGAGGGACAACCGTCGCGCCGATATGGGTGCAGGCGGCTGCGGTGATGTCGCCCCCCCAGGCATCATCACAGGTGATCGGCAGGTTCGCCACTCGGCAGACATCGCGAATGGTGCGCATGCTGGAAAGGCCGCCCATTCGGGTGACCTTCAGTGAAAAACCGTCGCAAATCCGTTGCCCGACAGCCCGCATCACGGCACCCAGTCCTTCCATGGACTCATCTAGAAAGATGGGATGGGAAATGCGGCCGCGGAGACTGGCAATCTCTTCCATCGTGCCGCAGGGCTGCTCGATAACCAGAGAAAGATCCCGACAGGCCTGGGACACCGTCAGGGTGTCTCGGCAGGTCCAACCGCGATTGGCATCGACCGCGAGCTTTACATGGGGTTGCAGGGTTTCATGCACTTTCCGAATGGCCGCAATGTCGATATCCGGATCCCGGCCCCCGACTTTGAGCTGCAGGCGCCGGTAGCCTTCCGCCTGCTTTTCCCTGGCCATGGATGACGCCTCTTCGGGCTCCGTCACCCCGATTGCGTAATAGGAGGGAACGCGTTCCTGCCTGGCACCGCCAAGCAAGTCGCAGGCACGAGCGCCATACGATTTGCCCGCAAGGTCCCACAGGGCGATGTCCACCGCCGCTTTGACATAGCGATGGCCGCCCAGCGCCTCGTCCATGGCATCATGAACGCAATCGATCCAAAGTGCGTTTAGACCGATCAGGTGGGGTCCGATTTGACGAAGTGCGGCTCGGGCGCCCGCAGCATGGTGAGGCTGATAAACAGGACCGTGGGGGCAAGTTTCACCGTATCCAACCATACCGTTTTCGGTGACAATCTCGATGATGGTCGTATCGAAAGAAGTCATCGATGTTCTCGCCGTTCGGTACAGACCACCGACAACCGGCAGATCATGCTGATAGATATGGATTTCCGATATACGCATAGAATTCTTTTATTTTGCGATCAGCTCTTATCGTTTCATGCAGTCAAAAATGTCTTGCAAGCCCATTGCCACCGGTGTCTCTTCTGTGGAAATTCCGTTTGCATCCCACCCCATGGCCGAGTAACCAGTCATCATCTATGAACCGTCAGGTTTTTCAACCCGGGCCATACAGTATCCAATGATTATGGACCGTGCGGATCTCTCGTATCTTCCATCGGGGCGAATCCGCTTCGAAATGTATTTTCGACAATCGTCCGCGTGTACATGAATTGGGGCAGGTAATCCTGTCCCATGGCCTTTGAACCCACCCCGGACATCTTGAAACCGCCGAAAGGATGGCGTTTCATCATGGCACCGGTTGTACCCCGATTGATGTATAGGCTGCCCACCAAAAACTCCCGACACGCGCGCTCGATGTTCGCCGGGCTTCGCGAGAACAGCCCGCCGGTGAGCGCATACGCTGTACCATTGGCCACTTTGAGGGCCTCGTTGAAATCATTGACTTTGATGATGCACACGACGGGTCCGAAAATTTCCTCCTGCGCCAGGCGGCTGTCGGGGGACACATCGGTAAATACGGTGGGTGGAACAAAGTGACCGTCGTTTTCACCGACCCCTCCCTGGGCCAGCAGCGTGGCTTCGGCTTTTCCCAGTTCGATGTATCGTTCGATTTTTTTCTTGGCCCCGGCGTCAATCACCGCACTGATGTCGGTTCGCGGATCCCAGGCCGGACCGGGCACCAGCGTTTCAACGGCACCTTTAAAGCGGGAGACAAATTTATCGTAATTTTCCGCCAGCACGATCAACCGCGAGGCGGCCGAACATTTCTGGCCCATGTAACTGAACGACGATTGAATGATGGACCCCACGGCCGCGTCTATATCGGCGTCGCCGTCGATGATGACGGCGTTTTTACCGCCCATCTCGGCGATGACGTTTTTCACATGGCGGGCCTCTTCGGGCGTACGCCCCGATTTTTCGATGATCCCAAGGCCGACTTCCTTGCTCCCGGTAAATACGGAAAAGACCACGTCTTTATGCGTGACCAGGCTGTCTCCGATTTCTGCGCCGGGGCCGGGGATGAAATTGAGCACGCCTGCCGGCAAGTCCGCGCTGTGGAAAATGTCGTATACCGCCTGACCGATGGCCGGCGTTTGGGACGCCGGTTTGTACACGATGGTGTTGCCGGTGACGATGGCCGCCGAGGTCATGCCGATGGAGATGGGCAGGGGGAAGTTCCATGGCGCGATGACGGCTCCGACCCCGCGGGGAATGTACCGGAGCCGGCTGGATTCGCCGGGCAGCTCGGACGCCACGCGCGGTTTATCCAGGCGGATCATTTCGCGGCCGTAAAATTCGAGAAAATCCACGGTCTCGCATATATCGGCCTGGGCTTCGTTCCAATTTTTACCCCCTTCGTAAACGAGCAAAGCGGCCAGGTCGTGGCGTCTGGCGCGTACCCGCTCCGCGGCTTTGAAAAGCACGTCCGCCCGCTTACCAGCGGGGGTGACGGACCAGTGAGTAAAAGCGTTTTTAGCGGCAGCGACCGCGGTTGAAACCACATCGGCGTCTGCGCAAGCGACTTCGGCGACAACCCGTTCGGGCTGGTTGGGATCGGTGGAAAGCATTTTTTTTCCGCCGGCCATCGGCTCCCCGTTCACTACCGGCAATACCTGCCGGGGAAAAGACATCTTTGCATCTTCAAGTGCGGCGGTAAAAGCGGCATGGGTGGCAGCATCCCATTCAACCGGCGGTTCATTGGAAAAGGGAGTTTTTTCGCCGGTTACGGTTGCAGCGTTGGAGCCAATTCCAGGCTCCGGTTTCTCCTTTGAAAGGGTCGCCGGGTCCCTGAGCATCTCTTCTCTTGCCGCACCGTCGGCAAAACTTTGCCGCAAAAACGATTCGCTGGAGGTGTTTTCCAGCAGACGGCGCACCAGATAAGCCATGCCCGGGATAATTTCGCCCACCGGCGAGTAAAGACGCAGCCGCAGGTTGTGTTGCTTCCAGGCCTCCCGCAGGTTCTCGGCCATGCCGTGGAGCATCTGAAACTCCAGCCGGTCCTCCGGAATGTTAAGCTCTTTGGCACATTCGACCACGTAGGCGACGGTGCGAATGTTGTGGGAGCCGCATTTGAGTTGCAGGCTGCGATGATTTTCCAACACGGTTCGGGCACAGCGCTCGAAACAGGCATCGGTTTCGTGCTTGCTTGTAAACACCGGCACCGGATAGTTGTAAAGGCTGGCCAACACCACCTCTTCATCCCAGAAGGCGCCTTTTATCAATCGGATGCCAAAGTCGTGGTCTCCGCTTTGGGCCCATTGAAGCAGGTCGGCCAACAGCGGTTCGGCATCTTTCATGTACGCCTGGTAGGCGATACCCTTGTGGGGCCAGTCGCGGAATTCCGGCTCGTTGTTGATGCTCTTGAACAGCTCCAGGGTGAAGCGGCGGGCGGGAAGATGTTCCATATCCATCATGACATAGGCGTTAAGCTGCTGCGCCCTGCGGTATATCGGCCGCAGACGCTCCTTTGCCCGGTCGATCGCATAGTCCATGGCGCACTGCTTGCTCACATACTGCGAATACAGGCAGGAGGCCATCAGCGAAACATTGACCTGGGGCGTGAATCCCCAGTCCAACCCTCCTTTTTCCCCGGTCCCTAAAGCCGGCCACTCTTTGACGATTTCGCTGTAACGCTCCATCAGTTCGATCTGTTTCGCCAGAAACGCCTCTTCCTCCTGTGTCGAGGTTACCGCCTCCTTCAGAATTTTCACCGTCCACGCAACCCCGTCGTTTTTGCGGCCCCTGCGCACTGTTTTTGCAGCTTTATCGATGGTCTCGCCCGTGATGAACTGTTTGCCCATGGTGCCGATATTTTTTGCGATGCTCTTGGCCGCCATTTTGGCAGCGATCGAGTCGGGTTTCACTTTCGACAACCCCCAGCGCATCGCTTTCGGAAAATCCTGTTCCGGCCTGCAGAAATACTCCTGGAGGTGCTGCGCCACCGATTCCGGTTTGCTAAGGTAGGGAAACACATCCACGAAACGAAACATTTCCTGCTTAAATGCATCGTTCTTCATGGAGAAATCCATCATTTTCCCGGTCCAATAATCTTTTTTAAACAGGGAAGGCTTGGATTTTTCCGCGATATCGTAAAGCTTCATTCCGGTTTCCCGGACCCTGTTCTCGAAATCGGAAGCCATCTTATGCGTCTCCTTTTTTTCGACCAGCCACGGTCTTTTTCTTCAGATGGGGGAAGTCGTCGGTCATATGCGGAATATGAATGGCGTCGATGAGATGTTGTTGAAAATCTTCCATCAAGGTCAGCTCGACATACTCCACCCGCCGGGCGATCCGATCGGCTTCTTCGCGTTTCTTCCGATCCAGCAGTGCCGCTCGGCACCCGTCGCCTGCGGCGTTGCCGATCGACGAAACGCGCTCCGGTGGGCAGTCCGGAAACAAGCCCAGCACCAGGGCCCGGGTGATGTCGATGTGGTTGCCGAAGGCCCCGGCAATCTTTATGCGATCGGGTCGCTGCAGGTTCATCCGGCGCAGCATCAGCTTGCATCCGGTGTAGATGGCGGCTTTGGCCAACTGGATCTGGCGAATGTCGTTTTGAGTGATGATGATATCCTTGCCGATGGCGGTCTCCGCTCTCCAGGCAAGCACGAACTCTTTTTGTCCCGTATCCGGATTTTCCCGCAGGCGCCTGGTTTCAACCTCCGGATCAAACGCCCCGCTGCCGGTCACGATCCCGGCCGTGAACAGTTCAGCCAGGGTATCCAAAACCGCACTGCCGCAAATACCCCGGACCTGCATTTGCTCTGGGTTGGAATAGCTCAGCCATGCATCCCGTCCAACGACCTTGTAATCCACTTCGTGGGTGTCGGACGCGATTTTCACCCGCTCGATGGCACCGGGCGCCGCACGCATGCCGAACTCGATCTGGGCTCCTTCCAGGGCCGGTCCGGTGGCACAGGAGCATGTACTGCAGACCTTGCGCTTCCTGTTACCGATGACCAGTTCGCCATTGGTACCGATATCGATAATCAGCACCGTGTCTGCACTGTTTTGAGGCTCTTCGACGAGAATGACCCCGACGTTGTCGCCGCCCACGAATCCGGCGATGTTGGGCAGGATGTAGACATTGGCCGAGGGATTTACCCGCAGCCCAAGATCTCGGGCTTTCATGTTCAGGCTGCCGTGAATGGCCGGTGCAAAGGGGACGCTG
>JAHEIV010000268.1 GCA_024639205.1 Deltaproteobacteria bacterium
CCGGCACCAAAGATCATCTTTCCGACAAGCTGTATATTTTTCAAAAAGTCCATAGACGGTTCCTTTATAACGCGGACATCGAGCCGTCCGCTTTTAACCCAACACCCGGTCCAACGCCCCGGTAACTTTGTCGATGTGATCGGTCAGTTGGTCTTCCGTCCAGCTGACTTTGATGATCATCGATATCAGCCGGCTCAGCAAGTCATCGGATTTCGGCAGCTGGACATCGCGGTAATTGCGGTCCGGATCAATAATCTGTACCGGCAGTTTAGCGGCGACGGAAAAATCTTTCAGGTGATGCCAGTTTTTGATGTAATGGTAATTGTTGTCGTACCAGTATTGCAGCCCGAACACATCTGCGTTGTTGAATTCCTCTACCACTTTTACAGTCGTTCTGTGGTCGGGCAGAAAAAAATTAATAAAAGTAGCCGCATCACCGTCCGGATCGGGCAGGTGACGAAAGGTTACGGGGGCAAATCGGGCGATGGCCGATTTGATTCGCTTCTTATTCACTTTTTGGGCCTGCAGAATTCGGGGTAGCTTTCTCGCCTGTGCCAGGCCCACGGCGGCATTCAATTCCCCCATCCGAAAATTGAACCCGAGAATCGGATGATGTTCAGCCCCGCGATTGTCGCCGATGTGATCGTGACCGTGATCCGAAATCAAGGGCATTCTCTCGGCTATGTCTTTGTCGTTGGTAATGACCGCCCCACCTTCACCGGCTGTGATGATTTTAAAAAAATCGAATGAGAAGGAGCCGGCCGCGCCGAACAGCCCCAGGTGTCGCCCCTTGTAAAAAGCTCCCAGGGCTTGAGCCGTATCCTCGAGCAAGATGATGTTGTGACGGTTGCAGATTGCAATGATTTCATCCATTCGGGCCATTGAACCGCACATATGCACGAGGCAGACCGCTTTCGTCTTTTCAGTGATAACGGCCTCGATGCCCTCGGGAGACAAGTTCAGGGTATCGTCGATTTCTGCGAACACCGGGATGGCGCCCGTCCACAGGACGGCTTCGATCGTGGCTATAAAGGTAAACGGTGGTACGACCACTTCATCTCCTGCGCCCACACCTGCTGCGGCAAGCATGATCGATACCGCGGCACTGCCGTTGGAGCAGGCCAGACAGTGTTTCGCACCGGTGAAGCCGGCAATTTCAGCCTCGAATTCACGGGCCTTCCAGTGCCCATTCCGGTCCTGATCGAAACCATACCGAAACAGGATCCCGGTCTCCAGAACATCCATGACTTCCTTGCGTTCTTCAGGGCCAAACAATTCCGTTCCAGCCATGCATCGCTCTCCTTAAAGGGTTATTGATTTCAAAACGTTTATCCATTCTTTTCCGACCGTTACACATTGCAGCAAAATAGCGAAGGTACGTCGGGTTGTCAACGGGGATTTCGCACGATTGTCGGCGGTCTTTCGCATGCGATCCGGTGTCGGTAGCCGCGGTTTCTCGTGCCGGCCCGACACATCTGGTATTCGCCTGTCGTACGGATCGTTTCCACGCCATTGCTCGCGGCACACCGCACCCTGCAGGGTCCGATGTGCAGCCGCGCGGGGTGGAAGCACCTGAAAGGATTATAAATAGTAAGTATATCAGCATGCTTTGCAGTTGACAGCCCTGTGGGCGTCTGTTATTTCCTGAAGCCTGCATGCCGATGGATTCAGTGAATGGAAAGCCTGCGGCCCTTTGCATTGTGTGATTGTGGAGCCGATGTTTGGTGATGCCACAACAGGAGTTTGCTGCGCTATGGGCGACAAAGCGAAAACCGATCCGCCCCTGACATCCGAATTTGCCGAACCGACCGAAAGTCCGTTGCGGGAGTTTGTTGCTTCCATTGCCCACCGCAAGCTGGTTTTCCTGGGGAAGATGGTCGGGCGTCTTCTTTACACCGTCGATATCCGGCACCGGCGTATCGTGCGCCGGAATTTGAAATTCGCTTTCCCGGACTGGGAATGGCAGCGTGTCCTTACGGTGACCCGGCACGTATTCGAGAATTTCGGGATAACCCTTTTGGAAATCCTGCAGATCAGCTGTTTTTCCAGAGAAGACATGCAGATCAAGGTCCGGATCGACGGAGAAGAAAAGATCAAACACCTGCTGAGCGAGAGAGGAATGATCATCATATCCGGCCACCTGGGCAACTGGGAGCTGGCCCTTTTATTTGCCGCCAGCCATCTCGGTGATCGAGTTTTTGCCATCGCCCGCAAAATCGATTTTGCGCCGCTTGACCGCTGGGTTTATCGCTATCGAACCCGTTTCGGCGGAGAGGTTGTCAATAAAAAAGGCGCGCTGCGAAACATGACTCGGGCGGTGCGAAGCGGCAGGGTCCTGGCAACGCTGATCGATCAGGGGACGATGCCCCATGAGGGAATCGATGCAACCTTTTTCAACCGACGGGTGATGGCTACTCCGGGTATCGCCATGCTCGCCATGCGTGCCAGGGTGCCGATTATGCCTGCTTTCTGTGTCAGGGTTAAAAGCGGATACAAACTGATATTGGAAGAACCCATTGAGATGCGGAGAAGCAAGGATTTGCGCGCCGATATTCAAACCAACACGCAACTGGTAATGGACGCCATCGAGGCTGCAGTTCGAGAATATCCCGAGCAGTATTTCTGGTTTCACAAACGCTGGAAAATCTACTATCCGCATCTATACAGTGAAGACCTTGAGAAGCTGCGACGCCGGGAAGAGAAACAGCGGCGCAAATCGGCGGCTCGATAGCAACCTTTTCGCATCACCTTGCCTTGCATTAAATGTGCGGTATGACCGTACCGCAAACCGAATTCACGATACGACCCAAACCCTCAAACATCCGGCTGAACCCCAATGAGAAGAAAAACCATCTGTTTTTTTAACAGCTACAAAAAATGGGGAGGAGGCGAGAAATGGAATTATGACATGGCCACCCGGTTGGCCGGCAAGGGGTATGCTGTCTTGGTTGTGACGAACCACAAAAGCGAATTGCATCATCGGCTGGGCGGCAGCGGAGTCAAACGGATGCAGGTTGGGATTTCCAATTTCAGCCCCATCAATCCTGCCAAAGTGTTTCAGATATATCGCCTGCTGCACCGAGAGAGGATTGAAACCATCATCTTGAATCTTTCCACAGATGTGAAGGTTGCCGGCATTGCCGCACGGCTGGCCGGTTTGAAAAAAATTCTTTACGCCCGGGGGATTGCCAAGCCGATAAAAAATACGATGGCTAACCGGTTTTTATTTCAACGGATCCTGACCGGGGTAATCGCTAACTCCGAGGAAACCAAAAGAGCCATTTTACGAAACAACGCCAATCTCATCGATCCGGGTCGTGTGCATGTCATATACAACGGCATCGATATGGCGCGCTATCGCATTCGAGTCCGGCAATCCGGTCATCTGCGCAAGGGCAGCGAAATCATTCTCGGCACAGCGGGTCGCCTCGAAACCGTCAAGAATCAGCAGTTTTTGATCCAGGCAGCCCGGTCGTTGAAGGATCGCGGTGTTGCCTTTACACTATTGATTGCCGGTGAAGGAAGACTGCGGGACGAATTGCAGGCCCTTGCCGCCGCACTGGATGTCAGTGAACAAGTCCGTTTTTTGGGGTTTGTCCGCGACATGCCGAAATTTATGGCCGATATCGATCTTTTTGTCCTCTCATCGCATTATGAAGGTTTCGGATATGTCCTGGTTGAAGCCATGGCAGCGGAGCGACCGGTGATTACCTTCGACGACAGCAGCGGCCCGGAGATCGTAGAGAACCAAAAAACAGGCATACTGGTTCCGCGCAATGACCTGGATGAATTTGTCCGCCAGGTCGAGCATATTGCTGCAAACCGGGATCTGATCGCCGGTTACGGCCTGGCGGGAAAGCAGCGGGTGGAAGCGAACTTCACGATTCAAAAAACGTTGGAGAATCTGGAAAAAGTCATTTGATGCCATTATAGCAGGAGAGAAATATGTCCGACCGACAGACGCTGTCCGTCGTTATTATCACTTACAACGAGGAGGAAAATATCCAGGCGTGCCTTGACTCGATCATCGACACAGCCGATGAAATCGTCGTACTGGATTCCTTCAGCACAGACGCTACACCGGCGATATGCAGGCGCCACCCCAAAGTCAAATTTATCCAGCACCCCTTCGACGACTACAGCTCCCAGAGAAATCGAGCCATGGAGGAAGCTTCATCACAATGGATTTTGATCATCGATGCCGACGAGCGACTCACCGCTGAGTTGAGCCGATCGATTCTCGAATTTCTGGAAAACGATCCGGCTGTGTCCGGTGCCAAGTTCCCCCGACTTACCCCATACCTGCAGCGGGAAATCCGTCATGGCGGGTGGTATCCCAACCAGCGCTATCGTCTGTGGAGAAAAGGAGCTGCCCATTACGAGGGGGAAATCCACGAAAGGGTCGTGCTGCAGGGAAAAGGCGTCAGCCTCAAAGGGGATTTACTGCACTATACGGTGAAAGACCTGTCCGATCATGCCGACAACGTCAACAAGTTTTCCAGCATCGCGGCGTTGGATCGTTTCAACCGGGGGAAAAAATTTTCCCGCATGCGTTTGTTGTTCAAGCCGGCCGGAAAGTTTATCGAAACCTATCTGATCCGTCTGGGTCTGCTGGACGGGTTTCAGGGTTTCATCATCGCTGTGGTCTCCTCTTATTATTCTTTTCTGCGTGAGGCGAAACTCTTCGAGCTCCAGCTGCCCGGATCGGCCAGGCCTTCCAATTTGCCCGATTCCTACCGCAAAAAGGACTAATCCAATAGTATCAGATTCTTGCCGACCCGAACCCGGCAACGACACCGACGGGCGACCGCTGCAGGCAGACAATCTCCCGCCGGTCGGGTGCTGCCGACGTTGTTTTGCCCGAACTGCTT
>JAHEIV010000269.1 GCA_024639205.1 Deltaproteobacteria bacterium
ACGTTTTTGGAGTGTCCATGGGAGGTGTCGATCAGAATGACATCCGCTCCTGCGTTCAGCAGCAGCTCGGCTCGCTCCATCATGTCCGGGCCGACCCCGATCGCTGCACCGACCCGCAATCGTCCCATGGAGTCTTTGCAGGCCTGCGGATATTTCTTGATTTTTTCGATGTCCTTGATGGTGATCATTCCTTTCAGACGGCCACCGGAATCCACAACCAGCAATTTTTCGATACGGTGTCGGTGCAGCAGTTTTTTGGAATCTTCCAGGGTGATGCCTTCCGACACGGTAATCAGGTTCTCCTTGGTCATCACCTCTGAAACCGGCTTGTCCAGCTGCGTCTCGAATCGCAAATCCCGGTTGGTAACGATTCCCACGAGTTGATCCCCGCGGGTGACCGGAACACCGGATATGCGGTATTTTTTCATCAACTCCTGCACTTCGTGCACTCTGTTTTCCGGGCTGATGGTGACCGGGTCGACGATCATGCCGCTTTCGGATTTTTTGACCTTGTCCACCTCCATTGCCTGACTTTCAATGCTCATGTTGCGGTGGATAAAACCGAGACCTCCCTCGCGTGCCATGCTGATAGCCGTCTCCCCTTCGGTGACGGTGTCCATGGCCGCGCTGACAATTGGAATATTGAGATCCAGATTTCTGGAAAGACGGGTGGCGGTATGGACATCCTTTGGCAACACATCGGAATAATTGGGAATCAAGAGAATATCATCGAACGAATACGCTTCTTGTGGGGGGTTGTTTTCCATTGTTTGCCTCCGCGGTTTCGACCGGTGAAATAGTAGGGCAGTCAAATATCAAAAGCCGTCGGCTTTCGCAATCATTATTTCCGTGACTTGACATTGTCGACACGGAGGTTTAGAAGTCGGATTTTGTCTCAAAACCGTTCAATCAGCGGGGTAGAATGCTGATATCCATCAATCCGATCAACCCTCAGCCCAGACTGGTGCGCAGCGTAGTCGATGTCCTGCGCCGCGGCGGTATCGTTGCCTACCCGACCGATACCGTATACGGTGTCGGCTGCGATATCATGAACAAAAAGGCGATCGAGAAGGTGTATCTGCTCAAACAGCGGCATAAAAGCAAACCGTTTAGCTTTATCTGTTCCGATCTGAAACACATCAGCCGTTTCGCCAAGGTCTCCAATTACGCCTACAAAACCATGCGACGCCTGCTGCCGGGACCGTACACGTTTATCCTGGAAGGTTCCAAACTCGTACCGAAGATCATGTTAACCAAGCGCAAAACCGCCGGCATCCGCGTACCGGACAATCCGATATGCCTCGCCCTGGTAAGAGAGCTCGGCAACCCGATCATCACCACCAGCGCCACATTGCCCGACGATACGATCCTGAACGATCCATCCTTGATTCATGACTTTTACAGCAACCGGGTCGACGTGGTGATCGATGGGGGGCCAACGTTCGGAAACCCGTCCAGTGTTGTCTCGCTGATCAGCGATGTCCCCGAGATTATCCGTAAAGGAAAGGGAGATGTCGGTATTTTCGAATGAAGGGCTTTTGGGTGTTCGAAAAAACAAGCGGGCCGGCGGCAGTTGCGCACCGGCCCGCGAATCGACGCTGAATAAGCGCTGCGTTAATCCTCTTTGAGTTTTTCCTGCAGGTTCTCCCGTAGAATTTCACCGAAGGTCGATGTAGCCGGCCGCATGTTGTTGACGTAGTCGCTGAGCAGTTGCTGCTCATCTTCGATCTCGAGGCGCTTTATGGACAAGCCGATGCGCCTTTCTTCGGTGTTGATGTTCATTACCTTGGCGGTAATCACATCCCCGGTGTTAAAGCGGCCGACCGGGGTTTTGATCTTTTCCTTGCTGATCTCCGAAACGTGGACCAATCCTTCGATTCCTTCCTCCAGCTCAACAAAAATGCCAAAATCGGTTAAATTGGTAATGGTCCCGGTAATTTCCTTTCCGACTTCATACCGCTCGGTCACTGTCTCCCACGGGTCCGACTGCAGCTGCTTGATTCCAAGGGAGAAGCGTTCGTTTTTCTTGTCGATATCCAAAACGATGGCCTGCACCAGGTCGCTTTTTTTATAGATCTCCGAGGGGTGCTTGATTCGTTTGGTCCAGGAAATGTCCGAGATGTGAACCAGCCCGTCGATTCCTTCATCGATACCGATGAAAAGGCCGAAGTCGGTAATATTTTTGATCTTGCCTTCAATCGTGGTGCCCACCGGATACTTTTCGCTGATGACATCCCACGGGTTCGGAACGACCTGTTTCATGCCCAACGAAATTCTGCGGCTCTCCGGTTTGATGTCCAGTACGATCGCTTCGATCTCCTCGCCCACGGACACCACTTTGGAGGGATGTCGAACTTTCCGGGTCCAGGACATCTCCGAAACATGGATCAATCCCTCGATTCCCTCCTCGAGTTCCACAAAGGCGCCGTAGTCGGTCAAACTGACAACCCGGCCGCCGACCCGGGAGCTAATCGGATATTTCCCGCTGGCCAGGGTCCAGGGATCGGGGCTCAACTGTTTCATACCCAGCGAAACACGCTCTCTTTCGATGTCAAAATTCAACACCTTGACTGTGATGGGATCACCGATGGCAAAAAGCTCCGACGGATGCTTTACCCGTCCCCAGGAAATGTCGGTGATGTGAAGCAGACCGTCCACTCCACCCAGATCGACAAACACGCCGTACTCGGTGATGTTTTTCACGATTCCATCCATCACCTTACCCTCTTCTATTTCGGCCAGGGTCGCCGTGCGTTTCTCTTCGCGCTCATGTTCCAGAATCGCGCGCCGGGACAATACGATGTTGCTGCGCTTGCGATTGTATTTCAGGATTTTGAACTCATAGGAATTCCCCACCAGATCATCGAGGTTGCGAATCGGTCGGATATCGGCCTGTGAACCCGGCAAAAAGGCCTGGACACCGATGTCGACCGAAAAACCGCCTTTGACCCGATTGGTAATCGTTCCCTCGACGGTGTTGTCCTCGTCATAGGATTTCTTGATGGCCTCCCAGACTTTCACATTGGCGGCTTTTTCTTTGGAAAGAACCACCCGTTCGTCTTCGTCATCCCACCACTCCACCATCACTTCGACTTTGTCACCGACATTCACATTGACGTTGCCTTTTTCGTCGGTAAATTCATGAATGCGGATCTGGCCCTCCGACTTATAGCCGATATCGACCAGCACATGATCTTTGTCCACGGAGATGATCCGACCGCTGACCACCTCTCCTTCGGCGAAGCGCTTGAAGCTCTCCTCGTACAGGTCCAGCAGTTTTTCCATACTGTCTCCACTGCCGCGGGTCTCAGCCGGTGACGATGTGGCGGTCTCCTCGCTGTCTCCACTGTCGAGAGTCTCAGCCGGTGACGATGTGGCGGCCTCCTCGCTGTCTTCACTGTCGCGGGTCTCAGCCGGTGACGATGTGGCGGCCTCCTCGCTGTCTTCACTGTCGCGGGTTTCAGCCGGTGACGATGTGGCGGCCTCCTCGCTGTCTTCACTGTCGCGGGTTTCAGCCGGTGACGATGCAGCGATCTCTTTGCCCTCTTCCTCTGAAGATTCCGCAGGTTGCGAATCCGTTCCATCCGTATCAGGCGCGATGCCTTCATCGGACTTTTTCGATTGTCCAGTTTTGTTATTGCTCCCCATTTCTTCCATCAACACACGTACCCCCTTAGCCGATTTTTTGCGAACACCGTTCGCAAATTGCACAATCCCAAACGTTTATCAGAGTAAATTTGAAAACACAATGAAAATTTAAACGTAGCGCTGCGTTCAGCCGCAGTTCGCATGGAAAACAACATCGTCAGTCAGCTGCCCGGATCGACACGCTTATGAATGTGAGCCAGCATTTGCTCGATCACCTCATCCACCGTAAGATCGGTAGAATTGATGATAACTGCGTCAGCGGCGGGCACCAATGGCGCCAGATCCCGTGTGGAGTCGTTTTGGTCCCTTTGGCGCATGTCGTTTTCCACCTCTTCGGGTTTCTGGGAACTGGAATCCTGCAGTTCAAGGTAGCGCCGATTCGCCCGGGTCTCGATGGCGGCATCCAGAAAAAATTTCATTTCCGCATCTGGAAAGACCACCGTGCCCATGTCCCGCCCTTCGAACACGACACCTTTTTGTCGCCCCATTTCCCGCTGAACCTTAAGCAGGTAGGCCCGAACCGCGGGGCGGGCGGAAACGCCCGAGGCGAGCATCGTAATCTCCGGTGTTCGAATGTGATCGGTAATATCCGTGCCCGCAGACAGCAACCGCTGTCCGGACGCCGAGGTCACGAACTTGAGATCGAGACCCCGGCACAGCTCCTCTAAAGCGGCATCGTCATCCGTTCGCATCCGCTTGCGCCTGGCCGCATAGGCAACCGCCCTGTAAAGCGCTCCGGTATCTACATAACGATACCCGAGGCGATCGGCCAGCGCGCGGCTTACGGTTGTTTTCCCGGCACCGGCCGGCCCGTCGATGGTAACCACCATTTTATGTGTCGCCACTGATTGAAATTCCCGTTTGAACCCTGGCGGACGGCTTTCAACCGGCGCCCAGCACATCGGTTAGGGCCGCTATAAAGCGTTCGTTTTCATGCGGCAAGCCGGCGTTTACCCGGATAAGATCGGTAAAACCGTAAGCGCTCATCGATCGGACGATGACCCCTTTTCTCAACAATTGCTCGAACACATCATCGGCGCTGCGCTGCACATCGATCAAAAAGAAATTGGCCTGGGTCGGAAAATAGTGAACCCCCAAATCCTCCAGCGCTCGCTGCAGATACGCCAGTCCGGTGTGCACCGTCTGGATGGTTTGCTGCAGAAACGCGTCATCATCCA
>JAHEIV010000270.1 GCA_024639205.1 Deltaproteobacteria bacterium
ACCGATGGCCGAAAAAACATCGAGTTTGACTGCCGCGTGCAGCGTCCCGGTTCTCCAGTAGTGACCGGAAAGCTCCAGCAGCTTTCCCGGATTCCATTCGCTTGGTTTCATAGCCAGAACCCCAATGGTTTGCGATAACACCAGCCGATCGAATCAGCGGCGAATCGCTTGCGCATTCCAAAAGCGCTAACAACATCCCAACTGCAAGAACAGGGTCGTGTTGTCGGCAGGTTGGTGAGCCTGACACCGAATCAAAAAACAACGCCTGCGATATCGGGATACCGACGGCACGGCTCACTTTCGTTTGCCCCGCATCAGGCTGCGATAAGCGTCGATCAGTTTGACGAACGATTCGTGGCGTCCTCCTTTATCCGGGTGAAGCTTCATTGCCTTTCGGCGGAAAATCCGCGCCAGATCCGTTCGGGTCATCTGCTGGAGCTGCGATGAGTCCACTCCAAAAATGCTGCCGGCTTCCGCCGGCGATACGTGTTTTCTGTCTTTAGAGAGCGGCGGGCGGTATCCTTTTCTGCTGTGAATGAACTGGTGCAGATAATCCGCCATGAAGTCGCGGGTTTCGAAATCATAGTCAAAAAACATTACGGCGTAACGCACCAGATATTCATGCAGCTCATCCTGCGGCTGCATACCGCGCCAGAAGACAGGATCGTCGTTGAGCCTGCAGAGCTCTTCTATAAAATAGCGATCCACTTCCGACTGATCGAGACATTCCGGGATGATCTTTGCAAACGATTCGTTGAAGAAAGACTGGACATCGAATATACTGTACGCATACGTTTTCACTTCTCTAACGTGCAGGTGGCGCTCCATTTCGATGATATTCTGTTCAATTTCATCTCGCGACTTATTGTCCAGCCGGTTGAAAAATCGGTTCGGGATTCGATTTGTACCATGGGGCTGTGCCCGGCCGATCTTCAGAAAGTAGAGCCGGCGTCTGTCGAAATAGTGGTAGGGGCCGCCCCTTTCTCTTCGTCCCGTGCGAGTCGAGCGCCGGTAGTTCAACTCTCTCTGCCGGAATGAATCCAGTGCCCTGCGGATTCCCGGTTTTAAAAACCGCCAGAAAATTTCATCGAGATCGGTGTGGCTCGATTCGCATCCCCGGTTTGTCAATGCTTCTTGAACATCTTCATGGATATAGAAAGAATTGCCGCCGGGATAAACGATGTATTTGGTTGGGTCCGAACCCAGATCGAACAAGTCGCGACTCCGCAGGATATCGCCATCCGGGTAAGATTCGCGGATATAGTAGTGAAGTGATCCCCGGAGTTGCTTTCGGGCAAGATACAATCGATTTTCCCTCTCGCGGTTCTGCTGGGATGGGTCTTCCGCTTCAGAACGGAAAGCGGCGGGAACGCGGGCAATCCCGTTCCCGCCGCACTGCGATTTTTTTTAGCATCACCGTGATGGCAAAGCGGCAGGCAGGTGCTACTCGGTGATGTCGAATTGGATGGTGTCAAGCGTGTTCCCATCGGCGTCGAGGACTTCCACGCGCCAAGCACCTATTTCATGGGCTTGAATCACCTTTGAGCTGTATGTGCGCCAATTGCTGCCGTTGACCGCGAGGGTCACCCGGGCGCGCTCCTCATCGCCGAAATACCAGGCGTGGACGACCTGGGTGGGATCCTCGGCGCCGACGATCCGGGTGAAGCCATAGAGCCTGCCGACGGATGCGCCAAAGCTCGCAGCGCTGTCCACCGGCTGGCGATCAACGACATCTGCGCATACAACCGCGTCCTCTACCTGCAAGTCGGCGGCGATGGCAGCGGTCGCCGAAAACACTACCAAAAACAGAGCACCCAGGGCTACGGCAAACAGATCCTTTCTCACTTTCATTTTTCGTCCTCCTTTATTGTCTGAATGGTTTGACAGTCTTACGATAAGCCCATTTGATGCGCAGTCAATCCAGCGGATGGTTGCTGTTTATCAGCCGGGAACAGACCGCGCACCCTGCTTGTCGTTTGCGGATTATAACACGGATTGGAATGCGACTCCAATATTGGCTCAGGATCTGCTATAATAACAGCTCATCCGCACTGAAAAAAGTGCGTGAATTTGTATAACCAATTCATGAGCTTCGCCCGGCGTTGTTCCTTTCTGTCCGAACGCGCATGCGGACATCGAGTATCATCATGACGGTAATGAAAAACAGAATGTTTTTGATCAGCGGCATCGCTTGCATCGCCGCTTTCCTGACGCTCTTGGCTGTTCGGATCGATCTGTTCAATACAATAGCGCTGTCGAAGGGGCTGCCAACCGGCATTGCCCCGGAATCTGTGAACGAAAGAGACAGCTGGATGAACATCTATCAAAAGGATGGAAAAATCGGCTACGCCCACCGACGGCTCTCCCGCACGCAAAATGGCTTTGCCACCGAAGAGGTCGTCTTCATGCGCATCAACACAATGGGTATGGTTCAAAACATACACGTGGAGACCCGCGGGCAGCTGCTTGAGGACTTCTCACTGCAGGCAGTCCAATTCCGGATTCGATCCGGTCGGTTCAGCTTTTCAGCCCACGGAAAGGTAGAGAAAGGTGTTCTCGACATCACCACCGAAAGCGCGGGCAGCAAAAGCAACTACAAGATCAATCTGCCCAAGAAGCCCTACCTGGCCGCCGGTCTTCTCGATGCCCTTCACGCCGCCGATCTGAAACCGGGAGATTTTTTAAGCTTCGACATTTTCGACCCGGTTACCATGGGAGCGCAACCGGTCAAGGTCAGCATCATCGGAACGGAAGATGTGCATGTTATGGGCAGCGTTCATTCTGCAACCAAGATTATGCTGAACTTCAAAGGCGCCAATCAGTTTGCCTGGCTAAACAGCAAGGGAGATGTTCTGCAGGAAAAGGGACTGCTGGGAATGCGGTTGGAAAAAACCACCCGCCGGCAGGCAGTTTCGGGTATCGGAACCGGTCCGATCGGTGATCTCACCGACATTTCATCGGTGGCATCCAACGTGGTGTTTGATCAGCCGGCTTCACTGGAGCAAATGACCATCACCATAAACGGAATCGATCTCGAGCAGGTGCACCTTAACGGCGGCCGGCAACTGCTCCGGGATAACCAGGTGACCATCGTCAAAGAGGACCTGAATCAGCTGGCCGCGGACCTGGAAGTTGCTCGAATGGAGCTTCTCGAGCAGATATTTCTGCAACCGAGCCCCTTTATCCAGTCCGATCACAAGCGGATCCGGGCTCTGGTCGATTCGGTTTTGGGCAACAACACCGGAGAGCCGTTGCAACGGGCCAGACGGCTGTTAGAGTGGGTCTACAACAATATCGAGAAGCGACCTGTTCTTTCCCTGCCGGACGCCCTGTCGACACTTGAAAACAAAGAGGGGGACTGCAACGAGCACGCCGTACTGCTGGCTGCCATGGCCCGGGCAGCCGGTATTCCGGCCCGCGTTGAAACCGGGCTGGTATATCTAAAAGGACGATTTTATTACCACGCCTGGAATCTGCTCTACCTGGGCAGATGGGTAACCGCCGATGCGGTTTATAACCAATTGCCGGCCGATGTGACCCACATCCGCTTCACCTCCGGAAGCCGGCAGCAGTCCGACCTGATGGGAGTTTTGGGCCGCGTTCAGATCGAAGTCGTCGACCGGAAGCCGGCTCCCCGCGGAGGCTGATAACCGGCTATGGTCGCGTGCCGAAAGCAACCGACGACGTGATCGTTCACCATGCCGACAGACTGCATGTATGCGTAACAGATAGTGGGACCGATAAATTTGAAACCCCGCGTCTTCAGGTCCTTACTCATTTGATCCGATTCCCCTGTCATAGCCGGAATTTCGGAAATTGTCCGCCAGCGGTTCTGTATCGGCCTGTAATTGACATACCGCCAGATAAAGTTCCCAAAACTACCGTGGGCATCTGTAACGTCAAGAAAAGCGCGAGCGTTTTCAATGGCAGCCTCAATCTTTAAGCGGTTGCGCACAATGCCTGCATCAGACATCAGCCGCCGGATATCCCGTGCACCGTATCCGGCCATCTTTTCGGGATCGAAGCGATCGAAGGCCTGCCGGTAATTTTCCCGCTTCCTGAGAATCGTAAGCCAGCTCAAGCCCGCCTGGGCTCCTTCCAGGATCAACATTTCGAACAAGCGTCGATCGTCGTGGGCGGGCACACCCCATTCTCGGTCGTGATATGCGAGATACAGCGGATCCCGACCACACCATTGACAGCGCACCATGAGCTTTATCCGCCTATTTCATAAATATGTTTGAGCCAAGCTCACCGATAAACCGGAAATTATAAAATGCCGGCAATAGGGTGACTGATCCTTCGGCCACACGTTACAGATTGGCTGTTCGAGAAAAACTGCCGGTAAACCGGTGACACGCCCCGCCCTTGGGGCGATCCATTGCAATTCGGCGGAACACGATGTTGGTTGGGCACTCTCATAAACTCCCCAAGCCACGCCATCTCTGGGCAAGCCGCATTCACCCATTTGTGCCGCCATAGCCGTATGATCAGGGGATTGCCGTATTCCATGCGCAGCTTCGCTCTGAAATGTCCCCGTTTCGCAGCGGTTAAATCCGCGGAGCGGCTGATTCGTGGCGCGGGTCCTGGTATCCAACGAATGCCACTTGTGAGCGAAGCATGCCGCCGCTCATTCCAACGCCCGGAAAAGTGATAGTTCCGGATCAGGGTGCTGCCCCTTCTGTTCGACCATCCACGCTTTCCAGGTAGCCTGCATTTGCCGGATGTGTTCGGGTATGTGGTTGGTGTATGTAATCAGCCAGTCGTCCATGGTCATGCTGTCGCTTTCCGGATGCAAAAC
>JAHEIV010000271.1 GCA_024639205.1 Deltaproteobacteria bacterium
GGCGAATTCCTCGGCCATCAGCCGGTTTCGAGCCATGGTTTCGCCCATGGCTTCGGGGCTGCCCCAGCCGATACCGCCGGATTCATCGTTCAGATTCCAGATGAACCGTCGCATGACGATACGCGCCGACTCAGGCTGGTGTACAGCCATCTCGGACACGACCGCTCCCATTGCACTGACCGCGCGCCACTTGACGGATTCCTCCAGGCTGTAAAGAAAGGAAAACAGCGGGTTGACCACCCTGCGCAAGGGATAACCAACGATCCGGGAGATGCAGATTTCGAAGTCGGGGTGCCGAAGCAGCTCCAGCACCTGTTTTTTCATCTGGCGGGTGGACACGTTCGTCAAGGAGGTTGGCCTCTTCGTTTTCGCACCCCGTGCGGCAAAAGGGGTTTATGCGTTTTCTTACCGGTGATGCGGCCTGAGTTGCGTATATTATTAGGAGACCATTCGAGATGGTTGACCCGCAGCCCAATGAACTTGATGGAAAGGGAGGTGCTGTTTTAAAACGTGATGATATCAAATCCCCGCTCGCGATACGCCGCCATTCCCGGATGACCGGTCATATCATCCAGCAATGCCAATCCCTGCGCATGGGCATGCTGATCGGTTCCCATCTTCTGTGAGCAGGCCTTGCAAGCGCCCTCCACGAGATCGAGCTGCTTCACCTTACGCCACAGCCGGTGCAACGGATTTTCTTTATTCTCCAGTTCCGGAATCAGCTTGGTGGCGGCGCCTTCCACGATGATCTTCGCATCGGTGCCTTTTGCATGCATGTCAATGGCGTTTAACAGAACATGAATAAAGCAGATAGGGTCGCCATTGAAGACAAACAACGCAACGTTATTCATGCTTTCCTCCCGTCCCAGGCGGCTTCATGGATCATCGGGTTTAACAGCAAATGGTGACGATCGTTCGGATGCGTCCACCCGCTTTGCCATAGTTGACCTTAGGAATCCGCCCAGCGGATACAGTCCGCCGGGCAGTTTTTGATGGCATCTTCCACTTCGGCATCGGGATATTCATCAAGCTCGGCCACCTCGATGTAACCCGCATCGTTTATGCGGAAAACCGCCGGGCAGGCCGCCACGCATACATCGCACAGTTTGCAGTCACTCAGATCGACTTCGATGGATTTCATGGAACCACAGTTGTGTTTGGATCCCGGGTGTTTGCAGCGGCTCGCCTATCAGCGCGCCGGTGCGCTGCAAAAGTACGCATGGGTTCGTTACGATGCTTTGCCGATAGCCTCTCCGATCTTGCGACCAAAATCGTAACAGGCGTCCAAATGCTCGTCGCCGGGCACATAATGGACCTTGAGACCGGGGGAAATCAGCTCGAAGTTCATGGTCGTCAATTCCTGCTCGATCAACTTGACCGCTTCACCGCTCCAGCCGTAAGAGCCGAAAGCCGCTCCAATTTTGTTCTTCGGCTTTAACCCCTTCATGTAGGTGAGAATATCCGCCAAGCTGGGAAACAGGTTGTTGTTGAGCGTCGGAGAGCCGACCACGACCGCTTTGGCGTCGAGCACCTCGGTCATAATGTCGCTGCGGTGCCATTTGCGCAGGTACATCGGCCTGACGTCTACGCCTTCAGCACTGATGCCGGAGGCGATGGAGTTGGCCATCATCTCCGTACTGTGCCACATGGTGTCGTACAGCACGATGGCTTTCTTCTTTGTCTCCTGATCACTCCAGCGCAGGTAGGCATCGATGATCTTTCCCGGGTCCCTGCGCCAGATGATCCCGTGATCCGGGCAGATCATGTCGATCTTCAGGCCGAGCTCGGTCACTTTTTGGACCAGCTTTTTTATCAAGGACGCATATAGCAGCAAAATATTCGCAAAGTACTTTTTTGCGTGGGGCATGATGGCATCGCCTATCTGGTCATCGAATTTTTCACAACCGGCATAATGCTGCCCGAACCCATCACTGGAAAAAAGTATTTTATCCTCTTTCAGGTAGGTAAACATGCTGTCCGGCCAGTGAACCATCCGGGTTTCCAGAAATGTGAGTGTTCGTTTTCCCAGGCTCAGTTCCTGTCCGGTTTTTACCGCCTGCAGGTTGAGCTTCTGGCGAAAGTGCAGGCCCAGGTTTTTTTCACCCATTGTCGAACAGTAGACCGGTTTATCCTGCCCGATTCGGTGCATGACGCGTGCCAGGCTGCCGGAGTGATCCATCTCCGTGTGGTTGCTGACGATAAGATCGATTTTTTTGGGATCAACGACCTTGGAAATGTTGTAAAACAGCTCATCGATAAAACCGGCTTTCACGGTATCGATAAGGGCGATCTTATCATCGATGATCAGAAAGGCGTTGTAGCTGGTGCCGTATGGAGTGGAATAGCCGTGAAAGTCGCTGATGTTCCAGTCGTTTACACCGACATCGTATATTCCTTTTGCAATTTCGATCGGTTTCATCACCTCATCTTTTTTCGGTCGATTTTCGTTTCGCTCTCGCTCAAGTTGATTTTATAAGCATTGATGCCCTTTTTGTCACGGTCACAAAAAGGGCATCAAGATTTGGTAAACGGTTTCAAAATCGGGTTGTACGGATCTATCTATTCTTTTTCGAAATCTTCTTTTCCGGCGCCGCAGACCGGGCAGACCCAGTCATCCGGCAGATCTTCAAACTTGGTCCCCGGGGCCGCGCCGTTATCCGGGTCTCCCTGCGCAGGGTCGTACACATAGCCGCAAACTGTACACACGTAACTATCCATGCCATCTACCTCCTTTGCTCAAAATGTTGGTTAAACCAGGTGTCTGTATAGCCAGAAACTCTCCTGCATTGCAAGCAGATTCGGCCTTTGCCTATCAGCACCGGCCAATTCTCCAGTCGGACCAAACCGGCGCCTGCCGGCACTCTAAACGCTTCATAACGAGAGAGATCAACCGGTGCCATCAACGAGTTTGCGAACCCTGCCTTCGATATCGTCACGCACCTCCCGCATGAACTCAATGGGCCGGCCGGCCGGATCGGGAAGATCCCAATCGATCACCTCGGCACCGGGCACTGCCGGACACGCCTCATGACAACCCATCGTGACAATCGTATCCGGGGACTCGTTCGCCAGCAATGCGTCGATAGACCGGGTAACCCGGAAAGCCATGTCGATGCCTTTCTCCTGCATCACCGCGACCATCTGCGAGTCGATTTCGCTAGCCGGCTGGCTTCCGCCGGTCATCACATCCAGTTTGGCACCACCGTGCAACTGGGCAAAGGCTCCGGCCATCTGGCTCCGGCAGGCATTTTCCCGACAGGCAAAAAGGATTTTCTTGCGATCAAGGAACGGCTCCAGCAGACTTTTCACGGCTTGACGCACATCTGAATGAACCGTCGGGTGGTTCATCATATCCTTGGAACCTTCGATCTTTCGGTACGTCAAGCTGTTCTCGAAACTGGCACCGACCGCATCGAAAAAATACTTGATGGTCAACAGCATGCCTTCAAACAGGTTTTTCCCCTTGGTGGCGCCGGCTGCCAGCAAAAATCCACGCCGATAACCCCGTGCGGGATCGGCCAGCTTCAGACAGTATTTCCGAGCCCACATGGCCTGACAACGATCGATCAGGGCCTTGAGTTGGGAAGTCACATTGTAGAAAAATATCGGGCTGGCAACCACGATGACATCGGCCTCCCACAGCAGGGAATAGACCTCGGTTTTCATGTCGTCATCGATGGGGCAATACCCTTTTTTCTCGCACACCACCAGCTCCTTGCAGGGGAGGATGTTCATCCGGCAAACCTCCACCGTCCGGGTTCTGGCCCCGAGGCGAGCCGCCTCTTGCAGAAAAATCGACAGCAGGTAATTGGTGTTGCCTTTTCTTCGCGGACTGCCCTGTAAGCCGACAATCAGCATTCGCTCACCTCACTTGATGATGTGGCACTGCTTGCAGGTAATCGGTCCGGATTTTTGTCCCGCCCGCCTCTTTGCCTTGTGGCACTTGGTGCACTGCTTGTTCATTACCATTTTCGGTTTCAGCTTGCCCTCTTTCTTGAGCCGATCGATAGCACCATTTTCCTGGGGAAACACATCGTGGCAGATCTTGCAATCCACCAGTTTGTTCTGATGCTGATGGTGCGGAAACGGTACGTTGCCGCGTTCACCACCCGTCAACACCATGTTGGCCGCCCCTTTGTTTTCCACAGCCACTGCCAGTCCGGTCATCAGTATAACTAAGCAGAGCAGCACGGCACTTATCGTTACTTTCATATCAACGCAACCTTATTTCTATTGTATTTTCCTGAAAGCGGTGAAGCGCCAACCCACCTGCCCGGCCGGTCAGGCGGGCAGCTGATGATTCGAGTCCTGCGCCGGTTCAGGCTCCGCCTTCAAGCCGGCACTGGCTGAAGTCGATCGGTTTCCCGCACCCGCTGCATATGTGCTCCCGGTCGAATTCATCGGAAAATATTTCTTTTTCCTTACCGCAATCCGGGCATTTGCATACAAACGACTTTAAATTTTGAAAATTCGCAAAACCAGGGCAGTGTTGCGGTGTGTTGGTCATGGTGGGCTCTCCTTTCAAGTGCAGGTAATGTCCCCGGCGGCTGTTACTCAACGGCTTCCATTTGTTTGGCTATATCACGCCCATAATCCTGAGCCATTTGGATGCCGCCCCCCAGGGAACTCGATTTCAACATCAACGGTTCAGCGACCATGCTCATCCGAAAAATGTTCTCCATTGTTCCGTATATGCGACCCGGCGCTTCCCCGCTCCAGCCGTACGCACCAAAGGCGCCTCCTACTTTGCCCACCAGGTTGACCTTCTCTGCGAGAAATAGCAGCGTTTTCATGCCCT
>JAHEIV010000272.1 GCA_024639205.1 Deltaproteobacteria bacterium
GCGGCGGACACGGCGTTTTGTCAACAGACGCCTGTTCTGAACATGGTCTGGATGTACCCCGGCTTTCGCGGCACTCGCAGAAAGAAATCCGTGATAAACTTTCACCGAGTGTTCAGCCGATCGCCTCCCTGGCCAACCCGATCGATCTGACCGGCAGCGCCAAAGACGACGATTTTGTAGCCGCAGCGCGTGCTCTGAGCAAAGCACCGGAAATCGACTGTGTGATCATGCTGCTGCTGCCCTATTCCCCGGGTATTACCTCGGATCTCGGAGCGCAGCTGAGTTATGTTTATCAGCAGGAAGGAAAACCACTGGTTGCATACGTGCCGCACCATGAAAAATACCGCATGCTGATTGAAGGCTTCGAACTGAACAACGTGCCGGTGGCCGCCTCCATCGAGGGCGCGGTCATGATGGCCGAAGCGTTGCGAAAGTGCCCGGTATGCTGACAGTCGAAATGATCGCCATACTCGATGGAGCACGAGACGCCGGCTGGGTTCTGGAACCGGAAGCCAAGCGCCTGTTGTCGCTGGCCGGTATCGATGTTCCGCCGTTTGTCTGGGCCCGCAGCGAAGACGAGGCCATTCAAGCCTCCGGGCAAGTGGGCTTTCCGCTTGCCGCCAAGGTGGTATCGCCGGACGTATTACATAAATCGGATGCGGGCGGTGTGGCAATCGATGTCACCAACACCGATGAACTGGCTGGCGTGTTCAGCCGGTTCCGGTCTTTTCCCGGGTTTGCCGGTTTGCTCATCGAACCCATGGTTTCGGGCGTCGAATTAATTGTTGGCGGAAAAGTCGACTACCAGTTTGGCCCGGTTATATTGCTTGGGATCGGCGGCACGGGTGTTGAAATCTACCAGGACACCACCGTGCGGATGGCACCTCTGGCGGAAAACCATGTCCGCTCGATGGTAGCCGGCCTGAAAGGCGGCAAATTGCTGACTGGCTACCGCGGATCCCGGCCGGTAAATATGGATCGGTTGACGCAATTGCTGATACGGTTTTCAACCTTGATGACAGCAATGGCCGAACGGGTTGAATCGATCGATCTGAATCCGGTCATGTGCACTGACAAAAACTGCGTCGTCGCAGATGCTCGCATCATGCTTGCTTCGACGGAAACTCAGCCATAACAGAGAACGGATGGACAAATCGATACAAAAGCTTCTGTCGGCCGTGCTGATATTCGCAGCCGGTGCTTATGCGGCGCATTTCTTCGGGTTGATGAGCGGAGCAACGGCCCCGGTAATAAGCCGGGAAAGGCCTCTGCCGGAGATAGCGCTCAATCCAGCGGTCGATTGGGCCCTGCCGGATACGCTGACGTTATGCGGTGAAAGAATTCCTTTGGAAGATCGCCGCATTTGGGAAATGCTGGATCGAGAATTCCACATAACCCTGTGGGACCGTGCCCAGGTTTATATGTACCTGAAAAGAGCAGGGCGTTACTTCGACAGCATATCCAGCAAACTCGTCGCGGCGGAAATGCCGGATGATTTGAAATACCTGGCTGTCGCCGAAAGCGCGTTGATCACCCACAGCCGTTCGAACAAAGGCGCCCGGGGTCCCTGGCAGTTTATGGTTCTGGCTGCCAGGAGCAACGGTCTACGACGCAATGGCGCTATCGATGAGCGTTTGAACTTTGAACAATCCACCGAGGCAGCAATTCGAAACCTGAAGCGACTGCACGATAAATTCGGCTCCTGGGCGCTGGCCATGGCTGCATACAACGGTGGTGAAACCCGTCTGCGCAGAGCCATTCAGGAACAAAACACCTCCGATTATTACCGGCTCAACCTGCCGATCGAAACCGAACGCTATTTATTCCGCATCGCAGCCATCAAAATCATCATGGAAAACCCTGAAAAATACGGGTACGCTCTCCCAAATGAAGAACTCTACCGACCCATCCGATACGACGCAGTTCACACTCGTTTGAAAAGACCTTTGGATTTGGTGGAATTGGCAGCAGCGGTTGGAACCGATTTCAAAGGTATAAAGGAGCGTAACCCCCAATTTTTAAGGGATTATATCCCGCCTGGAGAACACACGCTGTTTGTGCCTCCCGGCAGCGGCATGGCGGCCGTGAACTTTCTGGCCGGGATTAACGGAAAGATCGCATGGGCAAGGCTGGTCCGATCGGAACGCAACCCGATCAAGCGCCACTAACCAGCTGGATTCAAATGCGCTTTTTAACCTGCCTGCATACCCTTGATGAAATGCGTGGACGGAGCAACCGGCTATTCCCGGCGCAAATAATGCGAGACTGCTCCCTGGACCGATTTCACGGCCACCTCGATATCTACAGTCCCGGTATTGATTACCATGTCGTAGCAAAGTGGATCGTTGATATCGGCATGGAAAAATTGCCGGATAAAGGCAGATCTTCGAGAATCTCTCTGGACAACCCGGCGCCGGGCTTCTTCCCGGGAACATTTAAACGCCCTGGCGACGTTGCGGATGCGAAGATCCATCTCCGCTATCACCCGCACACTGAAACGGTTTTCCGGCGGCAGAATGAAATTCGCCCCGCGGCCCACGATAACCGCCCTGCCGTGCGCTGCTATCGTATTGATTACCTGCATCAGGTGCATCAGGTAGTCATCGGGGTACAAGTAATGCTTCTTCACCAGAAGAGAAATGAAGTCGCTTATGCCGGACAGCCGCTCCTTCTCCACGGATTCCACAACGGCCGCACTCGTACTGGCGCTGCCGGCGATTTCCTTGATAATTTTCCGATGGAAGTAATCGAAAGCGAGCCGTTTGGCGAGTTTTTCGGCGACCAGGCTTCCGCCGCTCCCCGGTTGCATGCTCACCGTAATCACCGAAATTCGGGAGGGGAGGGTATCGAAATCAACCGAACGGCGTTGTTTCCATGTCTTCAGCTGAGCCTTGACCAGTTGGTCCATTGTATTGGCAGGTTGTTGGGCCATATAAAGATGTCTCTCAGAATAATTCCAAATTGATTCCGACCCGTGAAAAAGGGAAGTGAGAAAAAATCATGACGCCGAACTTTCCATAAACTTCTCCAGCAGTCTCCGGTTGTCTTTTTCGGTCAGTACTTTTGGCAGCTCTTGGGTTGCCTTGTCTACAGCCAGATCGATGATCTCGGCGCGAAGTTTTCGTTTGGCCGACCGCAGCCGGTTGTCGATATGACTTTTGGTTGCATCCATCAGGAGTCGGCTTTCACGGTGGGCTTCATCTATCAAAGCCTGTTTGCGGTGCTGCCCCTGCCTGATGATACGCTCTTTGATCTGTTCATAGCGGGTCTGACTATCTTCAAGTTGTTGTTGCATATCGCCGACTTGTTGCAACACGGCCTCCTTTTCTTCTTCCAGTCGCCGGAGTTCGTAGGCGATTTCTTCTTTTCGCCCGTTGAGAAAATCCATCAGGGGTCGTCGGCCGAACTTCACGATAATCGCCGCCAGGATGAGAAAGTTTACCCATCGCATCACCAGGTCGTAGGTGACTCGCCAGTTGCCGCCGCTGTCGGCGGCCATCGCTTCCGACACAGGCCCGAACGCCAGGAATAAGACCAAGAGCATCAGCCATAAAAAGCAGGCTTTGTTTATAACCGGCTTCACGAGGCCAACCTCCGATCCAATATCTTTTCCATGATGCGCGTTGCCACTGTTTCGGACTCCACCTGCAGACTCATGCGCGCTTCGGTGATTAAGGCCGAGACCTCGGCCTCCGCTTTCCGGCGCAAGGCTTCGACTTCGCTTCGGGCTGCCGCAACGATTGACTGGGCTTCCTGGTTGCCGTCCTCCTCGAGCTTTGCCCGAAGGTCGTTGGCTGCCCTCAAAACGGCGGCTTCATTCTGTCGGATCTGCCGAATACTTTCTTCCAGTTCCGTCTGCGCTTCCATCATCTCCTGCTGCGTGTCAGCCACCAGGTCCTTCCGCTGTTGCATCACATTGCGCAGAGGACGAATCAGAACCCGATTGAGAATAAACAGAAAGATCAGAAACGAAACGAGCTGCACCAGCATGGTTTCGTTTATGCTGATTAACGCCACGTTGCTGACAATCTGCATCTTTTCAGCTCCCGTAAGCCGGGCATACCCGGCGCTTTAAACCAGCGCTGTCCGAACGGGTCGCCCGCCCTATCCTTTTCTCCACCCTCCCGGACTTCCGTGCCGAAGTGCCGGCGGTTGCGGAGGCAATATCGGCGATGGGGAAACTACCCCGCTGCCCCGCACATGTTTTGATTTCGCCAAAGCTCGTAAAAATCAACCGTTTGAGTCCGGCTGGCGTTACACCACAAACAGCAGCAGCAATGCGATCACCAGCGAGTAGATACCGGTCGATTCGGATACGGCTTGACCAACCAGCATCGTCCGGGTTAGCAAACCCGCTTCACGCGGGTTTTTTCCGATGGCCTCGCAGGCTTTTGCTGCCACCATCCCTTCCCCGACTCCGGGACCGATTGCCCCCAGTCCCATCGACAGCCCGGCACCAATGAAAGCCGCCGCTTTTACCAGATCCGCTCCTTCAATTGCCATTTTTATCCTCCTTACATTTACACGACGAAAATTAACACCAGGCTGATGACCATCGCATAGATGGCTGTGGATTGCGAGACCGCCTGGCCAACGAGCATGGTGCGCATCAAATCGCCAGCGTGTTCGGTGTTGCGAGCGACCCAGCGAACTGCGCCTTCCGCCGCCATCCCATTGCCGACACCGGGACCGATACCACCGAATCCCATGCAGATCCCCGCCCCGAGCAAGGCCATCGACGCACTGAGCGCAGACGATTCGGGAAACGACTTGAAAAGCAGCACAAAACTG
>JAHEIV010000273.1 GCA_024639205.1 Deltaproteobacteria bacterium
TTGGTATCGGTGACATGAACAGCCAAGGGAAGTTCCCGGGGTCTGGCGAGTTCATCCGTCGAAATTTCGCAGACCGCCGTAAGATCGGTCCGGGCAATTTTCAGATAATCAACGTTCATGCCTTTTGGTATCCATCGCATGTTTGACGGCAAGGACACTTCGAGCAGGGTGCCGGCAGTCAGCTCGGCCAGGCAGCACATGGCGATGGCGTGAACCGATTTTATGTGATTGTGCACCGCCCTTCGATTTTTCATCTTCACCGTGCAGCGGCCCGGTTGCAGCTGCGCAAAAACCGGTTTGATGGTCCCGAAGTAAGGCGCTTTCAGGCAAACCAGTTTTGAAAAGATCAGCTTGCCCAATGGCAGCCTTGCGCACCGGTTGTATACACTCAGCAGCTTATTCATCAGAACCCTCCTTGTCTATAAAGCTGAATGCTGTGTCAGGAATCGACGGCAGGCTCGGTTAAAGCGTCCGGTGGCCTCCACCGGCAGGCTGTGACCGGTTTTTTCGAATTCTTGGTGTTCACCGGCCGTGATTTTTGCCAGTTGCTTTGCCGTCTCAGGGGGATTGAGCATATCTTCACTGCCGGACAGCACCAGGCTGGGCCGGGAAATCTTTTTCGCAGTGACAGCGGGCGGAGGGTAGGCGAGCAGTGCTTCGAAGTGCGCCAGCAAAGATTCTTTCCGGTTTCGCGCCACCAGGGCGGCAACCATTTTCGGCAAGATTCTTTCGTTCTCCCGCAGGTAGATCTCCCCCATAATTACCGGCAGTGCAGCCCAGGCCATGGCTTTAAGGCTGCTCTCAGCCAGGATGGCCCGCCAGGAGCGGATGATGGCACGTGTGCGGGCGCCGGTTTCGGCCCCAACGCTGCACAGTATCAGTCGCGCTGTTTTTTCCGAATGACGTGCGGCAAAAGCCAAGGCCACCTGGGCGCCGTGGCTCAACCCCACCAGGTGCGCGTTGTCGATCTGCAGAAAGGCAAAAAGAGAACACAGGTCATCGACATGAAGATCGAGAGATAAAGCGCGGCCGCCCAAATCGCTTTTTCCCTGAGCCCGGGCATCGTAGCATACCACCCGGAAATCATTTTTCAGAAACAGCGCCTGGGGCCGCCATTGCAATGCGGTCTGGGTGGTACCGTTCAGAAAGACAACAACCGGATTGGGATCATCAAACCCGTGGATTTCATGATAGAGCCGACAGCCGTCTGCTGTGGTGAAATAGGCCATATCCCGCATATTTCATGAACAGTTGTCTGCGATCTGAAAAACCACCTGAAATTCCGGCAAGCGACCAAAGCCACATCAAGCTTCCGAGCTTTGAAACAGCTCCTTTGCGTGATAGGAGCTTCTCACAAAAGGCCCGCTGGCGACTTCGCTAAAACCGATCTCCAGGGCGGTCTGCTTCCAGCTGTCGAATTCGTCCGGCGGGACGAAACGGGCGACCGGCAGATGCTCTTTGGATGGTTGCAGGTATTGGCCCAGCGTCAAAAACCGGCAGCCTGCAGCGTGCAGATCCTGGAGGGTATTTTTGATTTCTTTGTTTGTCTCTCCCAACCCGAGCATCAACCCCGACTTGGTGAAAATATCCGGTTGCCATTGCCCTGCCCGTCGCAGCAAGTCGATAGAGCGCTGGTAACCGGCTCCGGGGCGTACGGTGGGGTACAGGCGCGGAACGGTTTCCACATTGTGATTGAGCACATCCGGTCGGGCTTTCAGCACCACCGTCAGGGCCTCCGCGCTGCCCTGAAAATCGGGAATGAGCACTTCGATACGCGTTTTGGGCAGCCGCCTGCGGAGCTGCCCGATGGTGGCGGCAAAATGACCGGCACCACCGTCAGGCAAATCGTCGCGGGTCACGGATGTAACCACCACATATGTCAGGCCCATGCGGCCTGCGGTTTCCGCCACCCGGACCGGCTCGTCCGGGTCGGGCGGCTGTAAGGGTTTGTGCCCTACGGCGCAAAACCGGCAGTCGCGGGTGCATCGGTCACCGAGGATCAGAAAAGTGGCGGTGCGGCTGGAAAAACATTCCCAGATATTGGGGCACTTGGCTTCCTGGCAGACGGTGTGAAGCCGGCTGCCGTCCACCAGGGATCGAACACGTTCGAAATCCGGGCCGCTCGGCAGCCGCCGGCGCAACCAGGGCGGCTTTTTGCCGGCGGGTCTGGATTGAATTTTCATCACGGCGACCTTTTCAAATGGGCAGCCAATTGCTGCCGGGATATCAATTCCAGTTCAGCAGAAAAAACGTCGCTGAAGTGACCTCTGAATGCCTTGCGGATGTCTTTCATGGAAACCGGGCGCGAAATTTCCTGCCGGATGGAGGTCACCCCCACGTTTTGCAGCCCGCACGGATTGATCCAGCCAAAGTGCTCCAGACAGGGGTCGACATTCAGGGCCAGCCCGTGAAAGGTAATTCCGCGGCGGATAGCGATACCCACACTGCCCAATTTGTGGCCGCCGACCCAGATGCCGTGGTTGCGCCGATTTCTGACCGCGGTTACACCCCAGCTGTTTGAAACGCGAAGCATGACTTCTTCGAGCCGATGCACGAAATCCTCGACTCCATTCCGGCCGGCATTCAGATCGAAGATGATGTAGGCCACCAGCTGGCCGGGCCCGTGATAGGTGATGTTGCCCCCCCGTTCGATCTGAACAACCGCAATCTCATGTTTCTCCAGAAACTCCGGGGAGACCTTCAGATTCTCGCTTCCCCCCCGGCGTCCCAGCGTGAAAACCGGCGGGTGTTCCAGCAGAAGCAGCACGTTGCGATTGATCGTGCCGCTCCTGCGCGCGGCAACCAGCGCATGCTGCAGCGAAAGGGCCTCGCTGTATTCCAGCGTGTCGAAATCCACAGACAACCATGTCTGGCTGTCCGTGGTCCGCAGTGGGTTGTCCGTGACCGATCCATTCACCGCAGTGACTCTCCCGAAGGTTTCATTCCGAAACTAACCATAACCGCTTCGGTTTCAACTCTTTTTGTCCCTGTCCCGCCGGTTTTATCGATACCTTCCGACCGGACCGGAACCGATCGATGCCGGCCGTCGACGATGGCAAGAGCCCCCAGCGGCGGTCGATCAATTCGCCAGACACGGTTTGCGTGCCGCGCTGGTTTCATCCAGCCGGCGCACCTTGCTGCGGTGGGGAGCGCCTTTGAGCAACTCCGGATCATCCTTGGCCTCCTGAGCGATTTGCTGCATCGCCTCGATGAAACGGTCGATGTCGTCCCTGCACTCGGTTTCCGTCGGTTCGATCATAATGGCACCCGGCACCACCAGCGGGAAATAGACGGTCGGCGGGTGAAATCCATAATCCATCAGCCGTTTGGCTACATCCAGGGTGGTGATTTTGTAAGGGGCAAGGTTCTGATCGTTGAAAACCACCTCGTGCATGCAGGGTCTGTCATGGGGCAGGTGATAGGTCTCTTTGAGGCGCTCTTTGATGTAGTTGGCGTTGAGCACCGACAGCTGGCTGACTTTCTTCAGACCGGCCGCCCCCATACTCATAATGTAGCTGTAGGCCTTGACCATCACGCCGAAATGTCCGTGAAACGCATCGAGCTTGCCGATGGATTGGGGGTAGTCTTCCGACAGGTCATAGCGACCGTCTTTCTCCACGATGCGCGGAACCGGCAGGAACGGTTCCAGGGTGTCATTGACGCACACCGGACCCGAACCGGGGCCACCGCCGCCGTGGGGGGTGGAAAAAGTCTTGTGCAAATTCAGGTGCAGAACGTCGATGCCGATTTCGTTCATGTCGACAATGCCCATTACGGCGTTCATGTTGGCACCGTCGCAGTAGACCAGACCGCCCTTGTCGTGGACCAGCTGGGTGATCTCACGGATGTGGTCTTCAAACAGGCCGATGGTGTTCGGGTTGGTCACCATAATACCGGCGGTTTCGTCATCCATCACCGCTTCAATGCTCTCAACGGAAAGCACCCCGTCTTCGTTCGATTGTACCGGTACCGGGCGGTAGCCGCAGATGGCGGCACTGGCGGGGTTGGTACCGTGGGCCGTGTCGGGTATGATGATCTTCGACCGCTGATCCCCGCGGTGTTTGTGATAGGCAAAAATCAGCAGCATGCCGGCCAATTCACCATGGGCTCCGGCAGCCGGCTGAAGCGATACGGCCGACATGCCGGTGACTTCCGCCAGGTAATGCTGCAGGTTGTACATCAATTCCAGGGCGCCCTGGGCCAGCTCCGGGGGCAGCAAGGGGTGGGCACTGGCAAAGCCGGGCAGGCGGACCTGCCGTTCGTTGGTTTTGGGGTTGTATTTCATGGTACAGGACCCCAGCGGATACATGCCGGTGTCCACACCGAAGTTCCAGGTGGACAGCCGGGTGTAGTGTCGCACCACGTCTACCTCGCTCAGATCAGGGAAATCGGGGCCCTCTCCCACCAGCTCCGAATCCAGCGGGCTGGCATCCACATCCGATACCGGAATAGAGAATCCGGTGCGGCCTTTGCTGCCTTTTTCCCACAACAGCGGTTCATCGAGCACGAGTCCGGTCGTTCCGAGGCTTTTTTTCATGATCCCACCTCCTTTACCAGCCTGTCCATGTCCTGTCGGCTGACTGTTTCCGTAGCGCACAGCAGATAGTGGTCGGGCAGCTCGGGGTAATGGCACTCCAGTGGAAGCCCGGCGACGATTTTCTTTTCCAGCAGTTTCCGGTAGCGGTCTTCGAAGCCGTCGGGAAACCGGACGACAAATTCGTTGAAGGTGGGCGTGTCGAACGCGATCGCATGGCCGGCCTTCTG
>JAHEIV010000274.1 GCA_024639205.1 Deltaproteobacteria bacterium
ATCGCTTGGCGGCACCAGTTACGGTCAAAGTTTTATTAAATACAATATATGCTGGAAAATATCAAAATGTTATTTCACCCGTCAAGCCGACGGCCAAGGAAGGAATCGAAATTGAACCATTCCAGGGGGTAACGGCGCAGCATCCGTTCCAGGTGATCGGCGTAGTGCTGAGCGGATCGGCGGATCGCGTCATTGCGCTGTGATCGATGTTCAACTTGAACCCGATACGGCTCGACCACCGACATATGATACCGCTTTGGGCCGGTTCGAAAGGAAAAGAACATCAAAATCGGCGCCCCCGACAGCAAGGCCAGCACGTGGGGGGCTTCGAGCACTTGCGCTTCGCGGTCAAAAATCCGTACGGTCACGCTACGCTCCCTGCCGCTCCAGGAGCGATCACCGGTCAGAGAGACCAGACCTCCCTGCCGTAAAAATTGAACCCCTTCGATAATGTCCAGCGGAGAGCCCCCACCCGGGTCGGTGGTCACGATGCGAATGCCGGATCGTGAAAGCCCGTCCTTTATGAAAGTGCCGATCTTCTCCTTGTGTTTTCTGCCCATGTACAGCAGCAGCGGCAGCTGAGGACGCTTTTGCCGAATCAGGCCGGCAGCCATCTCCCAGGTGCCCATGTGCGACATCAGAATAATGGCGCCGGTGCTTTTTTGCAGTGCTTCTTCGATATGCTCCCAGCCCTCTGAGCTGGTGTGCACCTTTTCCCCTTCGTGCAGATAGAATCGATCGACGAACAGGCGGGAAAAATTGTGATACTGCCGCCATACGCACTGCCGGTGAAACGCACGGGACCTGTCAGGATAAACGCTGCGGTAAAGATCGATGCCGGTTGCCACCCGCCGGGGGGAAAATAGGAAAAAAGCGGTTGTCACCGGCCAGATGAAAATTGGAAATATCCAGGTCCCCAATTTCCGGGAGAGCAGGATCAGCAGCTGATAGTAGATCTTACGCAACGACGCTGCCCCCCGGTTGATCCGTTTCATGAATTTTGCATAAAAACCAGCGGCCCCTGCGGCCGTTTGCTGCCGACCGCTCCTCGACTGTCTTGAATCCGCTGTCCGTCAGCATTTGGGTGATCTCGTCAGCTGTCCGCAGGTGAATCGATCGGTTCATCAGTTTGCAGGCCAGGCGTTCGATTGGGGAGAGCCCGCTGGCCCTGCCCCGGGAAAGGATTGGACACCGAATGACCAGCAGCGCCTCCGGCTGCAACGCCCGTCGAAGCTGCTGCAAAGTGGCCTGCAGGGTCTGCCGGGACAGCAGGTGAAGCACATCGATCATCAGCACGGCATCAGCCCCGTCATCGAGCTTTGGCAGCCGGGGGGCTGCGGTGCGATGCACTTCACCGCGGTTGCCCATGACCCGTGCCGCCAACCGCGCTCGATCCGGCAGCGGTTCAACACCGATAACCCTGGACTTCGCAGAGGCCTCCAGCAGCCAGGCGGCCGGCAGACCGCTGCCGGAACCGATGTCCAGAACCAGTTGCTGGGACAAGCGGATCGGTAACAGGTCGTCAAACAGCGGATCATGCCGGAGCCGAAACCAGGCCTGCAGACGCGGCAGGGCCTCGGCATGCCGGTATCGGCGATATACCCTCACGGGCAGGGGCGCTGCGCTGCCAACCGACTTGCCGGCGGCATCCGGTGGTATTTCCCGCAGTGAAAAGATGCGATTTAAAAGGGGCGGCAGGATCAGAAACGAGCCGAGAAATGCGTAGCCGATACCCAGCACGCATGTCAAACCGGCGCTCTGGAGGAGACGATGCCGGGCGAAATTCAGCGTTCCAAAGCCGATCAGCGTGGAGACGGCCGCCAGAAATACCGCCGTCTGGATCAATACCATCGCAGGATCGGCTGCCTTGCGGTAGCGCTGGTAGCCCCGAACCAGGAAAAGCGCGTAATCGATGCCCATGCCCATCACGACGATGGAGAGCATCAAGCCGGGGATGTCCAGCGGGTGGCCGATGAGCCTGAGGGTCCCGAGTGTACAGCTGAGAGCAAAGGCGACCGGCAGCAGGGAGGCGCCGGCCAGCTGCCAGTCGAAAAAAAAGACCCATACCAGAAAGATCACGCTGATGCCGACGATGACTGCCATCCGTAAAAAAGTGCTTGCCAGATACGCGCCTAGTTTCACTGAAAAATGGGTCGGATCAAACACCCGGGTTCCGCTGTGTCGGGCCGTTTTCTCGAGCAGCTGTGCAGCGCTGTACTGCGGTCCGGGTTGCAGCGTTGTAAACTGAAACCATTTTGAAGGCTCCTCGCCTGCGGGCTCCCGTATGCCGAGCAGGTCGAAAAAAGACGCGGGAATTTTTGCGGGCCGGTGTTCGGTCTGATCGACCTGCTGTAAAAAGGGGGTAAATGCCGACCGGGTAAACCCCCAGGCAAGCGACAACTCCGATAGAGCGCTGTGCAGCGCATCCTTGCGCCCACCGTTCCAGAATGTTTGCCAGGCAGCCAGGTTTGACTTCGCCCGGTTTTCTCCCGGAAACAGCATGGAAGGAGTGAATGCCGAAGCCAGGGCACCGGATGCCACTTCCCCCTCCAACAGTTCGGACAGTGGGTCCATCCGCTGCTGCAGCTGCTGCAGATTGTCGGCTTCGGTCATGACGAAAACCCGCGACCGGACATCGCCCCAGATGTCGGCAATTTGGTTTTCCGCTGCAGCGGTTTGCGGCAGAACCGTGTTCATGGACCTGAAATCGACATTAAACCCCGGCCGTGCGTATACTGCCATGACCAAGCCGAAACCCAGTGCTGCCAGTGCTTTGTACTTTCCGCCGAACAGAAAAAGTTTGGGCACCAGTCGATGGAGAAAAACGGTGTTTTTCCTTTTCGCGGGCGGCAGCGGCGGAATCACCGCCGGGAAAACCAGGTGCACGAATAAAAAGGAGGCGGCGATCCCGGTGGCGGCAAACTGCCCGATTTGGGCCAGCAACGGAAATCCACTGAAATAAAGGGCCGAAAAGGCACCGACAGTGGTCAGGGAAGCCAGCAGTCCCACCGACCAGACTTCCCGTGAAGCCTGCCGACCGGAGGACCCATCCGGGCGATCTAAAAAGAGCAGATAGGCAACGCCATGGTCGACGGTGATGGAAATGATCGCACCGCCGAAGCCGATGGTAAGGATCGAAATCGATTCGTGCCACAGCGAAAAAATGAAAAAGGCGGTCAGCGTCCCGGCGACGGCCGGCACCAGCGCCAGCAGACCGACTGCCGGCCGGGGGAAAGCCAGCACCAGTAGAATGACAATTCCGATAGCGGCAAACAAAATGAGTCGCTGGACATCCCCGCGGACGATGTTCTCGTTGTCGAGCGCTGCCCGGTAGGCCCCCACCGGCGTCAACAAAACGTATCGGCCCTGTTCAGCAAATCGGCGATCGAGTTGATTGCCCAGACGGTTGAACAACGCCGTGATCCGTTTGGCCTGCGCCGTATCTGTGCCCGAAACAACCGGTTTGGCCAGCACGAGCACATGCTGCCGATCTAACGACAGCAGGTGTCCCCTGAAAATACTGCCGCGGGCCGGAGAAAGATCGGCCAGCCGGGCCAGCACCAGGTTCCGCAGCCCGAGGGGGTCGGCTGCAATCAGCGCTGCCTGCCCGACTCCCTGCAGCTCCAGCAGCTGTTTGACGTTTTCGTCCAGGTGCCGCCGCAGCCGATCCGGTTGCAGCAGGGGAGCGACCCGGTGGTTCAACTCCCGTGCGGTAAACAACAGCGGAAGTGTGCGGGTGATGTCCTCAATCAGCTGCGGTATCAGTTCCCGATACCGACCGGTTCCCACCTGCCGGAACAATCCGCTGGCGATGAGCTGCGATTCGATGAACGTGGCAGCCTCGGCCAGGATTTCGGCCACCCCCCGCTCGGTTGCCGGATCCGGCTGCCCGCCCAGCGCGTCTGCCTGCTGAAGCTGCAGATCGATCACCACCAGGTCCTGCATGGGATGATTTCTGACGATGGTGCCGGCATCGGAAAGAACCGGGTCGTCCAGCGGCAGCGTGCTGAGGATATCGGTATCGATCCGGAGCCGAACCCACCCCGCCATGAACAGGATCAGGGCTACGGCAACGGTGAGCGCAAGCGGCGTCCATTTGCCGGTAAAACTGTTTTTCCCCATTATCGCTTTTTCCCACACATCAGCAGGCTTTCCGGCCCGTTTTCCTGCCCTGCGGTCATTTTGCGGCGAACAGCCGGTGGCAGAAACAACCGCTGGACGATCAGCCGGGCGAACGTCGCCGAATTGCGCATAAAATCCACAAACGGCCGAAAATGAGACACTCGATTTCCCGTCGGATACCGAACACTTACCGGCGCTTCCACCAGCGGCAGCTTTTTCCATCGAGCCTTTACGATGACTTCCACCTCGAACTGGTAGCGCTGGGCGGCAATGCCGAGCTGCAGCGTCTCGGGCAGGGGATAGATCCTGAACCCGCTTTGAGAGTCAAGACAGCGGTGACCACCGGCGGCCCACACCCAGAAATTTGAAAATCTGCGTCCGAAACGGCTGGTCCACTGGGCGCCTTCCACCTCCATCGCTTGCCGTACGCCGACCACGATTGGCCGACTGCCTTCCGGTATGGCCCGGATTAGCGCCGGCGCATCGAGCGGATTGTGCTGTCCGTCGGCGTCCAGCGCGATCGCCCAGCGAGTTGTGCGCACCGCCGCGTGCATGCCGGTCTTCAACGCCGCGCCTTTTCCCCGGTTGGCTCCGTGGCGCAGAAGCCTCACGCCGTCGATCTGTCGCACCCGCTCGGC
>JAHEIV010000275.1 GCA_024639205.1 Deltaproteobacteria bacterium
CCTCCGCCCGGTTCTCATTGTCGAGACGGAAGCAGTCGCGTGTCGGCAAAAAGTTGCTAACGAGAGAGTGCTTGGCGTTGATAAAGATAATAAAGAGACCCGTCATCACCAGCAGCGGGCCTGAACCACATCCAGCTCAGTGACTGCGCCGGCCTTGAACCGGATCTCGGCGATTTGCAGAGAGCGCTGCTGGATTTTTACATTTTCCCGGGCAATCTCGAGACGTTCTTCGGAGGTGCGTAGCAAAACATAGGTGCGGGCCACCTCGGCGGTCAATGAGACCAGAACATCGTCGTAGCTGGCGATGGCGGTTTCCAGATTGGCCACTCCCGACTCCACCGCTCGCCGGAATTTACCCCAGATGTCCAGTTCCCAGGCCACATCGAAACCCACTTCATATTGCCAGAAGGAATCGTCAATCGGCCGACTATTGGGGGAATGTTCGCTGATGCGATTATAATTGGCGCCGCCTATTGCCTGTTGCTGCTGGGGATAGACATTGCCGACCAACACCCCCAGCTGGGCCCGGGCCTGATGGATTCGAATGCCAGAAATTTGCAGCGGCAGGTTCTGCCGGTAGGCGCTTTCAACCAGTGTGGCCAGCACCGGATCATTGAATACCGTCCACCACTCGCGGTAATCGGCGGGTTCGGTCTTAACTTCAGGATCGCGGGCCTCCAGCCATTCGGTCTGCACCGGCGCTTCGGGCTTGACAAAATCCGGCCCCACCATGGTGCAGCCGCTCAGCCCCAGCACGGCTGCGAGCAGGCCACAAACGCTCAGTTTAAACGTCGCCGCATCCCTGCCGGTTAAAAATATTTTAATGATTAATTTCATTAGCATAACGATAACCCTCTATCGCTGAATAAGTGGTTTCCTGTGGAATTGATTCGGCCAATCACCCACACCGAACCTGGCTTTGCACTGCGTTTTTTATCATGGCGCCTTTACCCGGAAAAATAATGAATAGATTACCGGCGCAACCGCCAGGGTGAGCACGGTGCCGGCCGCCAGCCCGAAAGCAAGGATGATGGCCAGTGAATAAAATAGCGCATCCCGGGAAATGATCAGGGGCATAACGCCCAGGATGGTCGTGATGGTGGTCATGACAATCGGGCGGAAGCGCGAGACGGCCGCCATGATGACGGCATCATAAGGCTCGCGGCCGGCGTCCCTTTCAGCGTCGATTTTGTCGATCAGCACAATGCCGTTGTTAATAATCACCCCGGCCAGGCTGAGCAGCCCCAGCATGCCAAAAAAATCAAAGGGCGCCCGCATGATGTGCAGCCCGATAAAGGCGCCCACAAAAGCCAGCGGGATGGTAATAAATATGATCATCGGCCGCCGAATCGAATTGAACTGCCACACCAGAAGCACGACAATACCAAAGAAACAATGGGGCATCCAGCGCGTGAGCTTTCCCATGACTTCTGCCTGCGATTCTAACTCGCCACCAACCTCCCACCAGCTGTCATCGTTTAATTCCAGTTCCTCGATAAAGGGTTTGGTGGCCTCCAATAGCTCAGGTGCTTTAAGGTATTCGTGCTTGGCCTCGATGGTCACGCAGCGTTCCTGGTTGCGGCGGGAGATGCGGCTATAATCCCACTGGCCGCGGATATCCGCAATCTGGGTCAGCGGCACACTGGTTCCGTCCCGGGGAGAGCGCACCATCACATTCCAGAGATCACTGAGGACCTTGCGCTCTGCCGCCTCCGAGCGGGCAATAACGGGGATGGCAATATCCAGCTCACGATAATCCGTAACTTGAACCCCGTCCATGTGGGATTGCAGCGACAGGGCGGTTTCTTTAGAGGACACACCGGCCCGGCGCGCCCGGGCCTGGTCAACGATGACGTGGGCCTTGATGACTTTGTTTTCCCAGGTATTGCGCACATCCAGTGTGCCCGGCATGGCTTTTAGACGGGCGGCAAGCTGGTTGCCTTTTTCAAAAATATAAGCAGGGTCCTGACCGTATATGCGGATTTCCAGAAAGCCGGGCTCTTCTGAACCCATCCACATTTGCTTGACACGGCCATTGGCTTCGGGGCTATGTTCAACAAAGTACTGCCGTACGCGCTCGACCAGTTCCGGAACCGGATCGGGGGAATCGGTGTTGACAATTACAAAAGCGACATGGGGATCCGGGTCTAAGGGTGATAGGACCAGGAAAAATCTTGGCCCTCCGGTGCCCACATAGGCAATCGTGCTGGTAACTTCCGGATTCTGTTCTTTATCCGCCAGCCAGTTTGTCACCTGCTGAACAACTGCATCGGTGCTCTGGATGCGGTAGCCGGCCGGCAGGTCGACATAAACCAGAAACTGGTTGCGCACACTGGGCCCAAAAAACTCGCGCACCAGCAGGGAAGCCAGGAATCCGCCGAAAATGATGACACCGGCAGCCGCGGCGATAACGATAAATCGCAGGTGCAGCATTTTTTTCAAGATGCCAAGATAGATCTTGTAAAAGCGCCCCGAGTAAGCATCCATTTCGTTTTCGCCATTGGCACTGTCGACCGATTCTGAACTCTGCGAATCCTTCTTCTTCGCAGGTTTGACTTTCATAAACCAGAAGCACATGGTCGGTGTCATGTACATGGACAGAAACCAGGAGGATAAGAGCAGCAGGATGACCACCATCGGCAAAGAGAAGGCATACTCACCGGTCTGCCCGTCGATCAATAACATGGGCAAAAAGGCAAAAATGGTGGTCAGCGAAGAGGTCAGCAGGGGGATGGCCAGCGTCTTTCCGGTGGCCAGACAGGCCGCGTTTCTTTCTTCACCGCGTTCGAGCCGGGACCGGATATCTTCGGCGATGACAATGCCGTTGTCCACCAGCATTCCCAGGGCAATGATCGATGATGCAATCGATACCCGCTCGAGCTCAATGCCAAAAAAGCGCATAGTGATTAGCCCCAGCAGCATGGTCATGGGCACAAAGGAACCCACGATCAGCCCGGTGCGCACCCCTAAAAACAGCATGACCACCACCAGGACGATAACCAGGGTCTGATAGACGTTGCTAAGCCCGCCGGCCACAGCGGTTTCAACCAGATGCGGCTGGAAGGTGGCATACTCCATTTCATAGCCGATCGGAAGGTTAGATTCCAGGTAATCGAGCTTGCGGGTCAAACGCTGACCGAAGTCCACTGCGTTGACACCCGGGGTGATCGATAGGCTGATGACGATGGTGCGTTTGCCGTTGAAATACACCATATCACGGGGTGGGTCTTCGTAGCCGCGATAAACCTGCACGATGTCCTTGAGCTGTATGGTCTGCTGGGTGTCCGTTATAGTGATTTCGACGTTTTCGATGTCTTCGATGCTGCGGAAATTGCCGGTGGGCTCGACAATGACATCCTGCTGAGCGGCATCAAAGGATCCGCCCGGCAATACCACATTCTGTCTGACCAGGGTGCTGATCACCTCTTCACCGGTAATGCCGAACTGCGCCAGCCGGGTGGTTGAGAAATCCAGAAAAACCTGCTCCTGGTGGACGCCGTAGAGATCGATTTTGCGAACTCCTCTGATTTCATACAGCCTGTCGCGGATATCCCGGGCCACGATGCGCATCTCGGCCATCGAGAACCCATCTGAGACCAGGGCGATGTCGGCCACCGACACCAGCCCGAACTCATCATTGACAAAGGGGCCAATGGTACCGTCGGGCAGCTGTGGTTTGATATCACTCATCTTGTTGCGGACCCGCTGCCAGACGAAATCAAGATCTTCAACCTCGTCGCGGGTCTCAGCATGCAGGATGACCCGGCCCTGTTTCGAATCCGACCACATGTCGTCGATTTCCGGCAGGGTGCGCATCTGGGCTTCGAGCTTGCGGGTGACCAGCTCTTCGATGTCGGCCGGTTTCATGCCGGGGAAAAAGGCGGTTACAACGATCTCACGAATCACAATGGCTGGATCTTCCAGACGGGGAAAGCTGAAAAACTGACCCAGACCGGCCACGATGATGGTAAATATAATCACCATCGTCAGGCGTTGCGTGCCCAGGGAAAAGTTGGTGATGGCAGACATGTTCGCGTTCCTTGTAAGTTAATTCAAAAAATAATTAAGATGGATAGATTAGCTCTGGTAATTTGAATGAACGATTTGGAGCGTTGGCGTAATGGAGTATCCTACTCCGCCGAAGTAGCCTGGGCTACGAAGGCCGGACTGGAGCATTGGAGAGGTGACGAAATGTTTTTAAAATACTGGCAACTCGTAACCCGCAACCCGCAACTCGTAACCCGCAACGATCTACTTTATTCAGCCTTATGAAGCTCAAAATCCGTTTTTTCGGTCGGCGGTTCCATCAGTTTCACCTTCTGGCCGTTCTCTAAAAAGCTGACGCCGGCCACAGCGATAATGTCGTTTGCCTTTACCCCGCCGATGATAACAGCATCATTGCCGCGCACGCTGCTGCCGTCGATAATTGATTTTTTTACGGTCGAGGTTTTGGGATCATAGATAAAAACGAATGCATCGCTGGTTTTGTCCCGCTGAGCAATCGCTGATATTGGCACCAGATAGGCGGCTTTTTCCTCATCTCTTGCAATCAATAAGGTTGCGCGTGCGGTCATTCCCGGGCGAATACGCGCATCCGGATCATCAACGGTGATTTTGATTGGAAATGCATTGGCCGTGCCGGCCACCTTGCTGATCTCGGTCACGCGGCCGTGATAGGTGCGGTCGGCGATGACGGAAAATTGGATATCCCCTTTCTGGTCCATCTGGATATCCTCAATGACATCTTCGGGGATGC
>JAHEIV010000276.1 GCA_024639205.1 Deltaproteobacteria bacterium
GTCTATAATCATTACAAGCGGCTGGAATCTGCCATCAACACCGGTGATGTTGAAATTCAGAAAAGCAACATCCTGCTGATCGGACCGACCGGCTGCGGAAAAACGTTACTTGCCCAAACACTGGCCCGATTTCTGAACGTGCCCTTTACGATTGCCGATGCCACCAGCCTGACGGAAGCCGGTTACGTCGGCGAAGATGTCGAAAACATCATATTGGCCTTGTTGCAAAATGCGGACTACGACGTGGAAAAAGCCAAACGCGGAATCGTCTACATTGATGAAATCGACAAGATCGCCAGCAAATCCGACAACCCCTCCATCACGCGGGACGTATCCGGTGAAGGCGTGCAGCAGGCGCTGCTGAAAATCATCGAGGGAACCACAGCCAGCGTGCCGCCCAAGGGCGGCCGGAAACATCCCCAGCAGGATTTTGTCAAAGTCGACACATCCAATATTTTATTCATTTGCGGAGGAACTTTTACAGGGCTGGAGAAAATCATCCAACGCCGGCTCGGCGACAAGATGATGGGATTTGGTGCGAAAATCATCAAGGAGGAAGAGAAAAGCATCGGCGATATCCTCAAGGATGTGCAACCGGAGGACCTGATTAAATTTGGTTTGATCCCGGAGTTTCTGGGACGCCTGCCGGTTCTTGCCACCCTTGACGAGCTTCATGAAGATGCGTTGATCCGGATCCTCAAAGAGCCACGGAATGCGCTGTTGCGCCAGTTTCAAACTCTCTTCGAGCTGGAGGGAGTCAATTTGCGGCTGACCGACAGTGCCTTGAAAGCCATAGCCGTCGAGGCAATCAAGCGCAAATCCGGCGCAAGAGGCCTGCGAGCAATCATGGAAACTTGCATGCTGGACATCATGTATGAAATTCCATCCATCGAAAATTTGAAAGAGTGCGTGATCAGCGAAGACGTTGTGCTGAAAAAAGAGGATCCGATTCTGCTCTACGAGCAAACCAAGAAGCAGGCATGAGGATCTGCTGTTGACCGGGGGCAACCAATCTGCGACGCAAGCCCAGATTGCTTCCCGAGGCAGTGAGTGCCGGCATAAACGCTACACATTGATAACGCGGAAGGTTAATTGAACAGATTATGGTGAATTTGCCGAAAATTTTCAAAGAGAACGGCTCTTTTGGTCCGGAGCTGATACTGCCACTGCTGCCATTGAGAGATATTGTGATTTTCCCCCATATGGTCGCACCGCTGTTTGTGGGACGTCCCAAATCCGTTGCCGCCCTTTCAGATGCCATGGGCAAGGACAAGCGGGTATTTCTGGCCACTCAGAAAAAAGAGGGGATCGACAACCCGGCCGAAGAAGATATCAGCCGGGTGGGAACCATCGGCAAGGTGCTGCAGCTGTTGCGGTTGCCCGACGGTACCGTTAAAGCGCTGGTTGAAGGAGAAACCCGGGGGCGGATCGTTCATTTTTTGCCGGAAGCCGATTTTTTTAGAGTAGAGCTTGAAGCCGTAGCAGAGGAGCCGGCGGAGACCGCCGAAGTCACCGCTTTGATGCGATCCGTGCTGAAAAGTTTCGATGAATATGCGGCACTGAACAAAAGCATATCGAAAGACCTGATATCCAGCGTCTCATCAATCACCGATCCCTCCAAACTGGCCGATACACTCGCAGCGCACTTCTCGTTTAAGATAGAAGATAAGCAACAACTGCTGGAGGAGGCCGTTCCAACCGATCGGCTTTCCCTGCTGTTGAAACTTATCCAGATGGAGATCGACATTTTCCAGATGGATCAGCGCATCAAATCTCGTGTCAAGGAGCAGATGGAAAAAACCCAGAAGAATTACTATCTGAACGAGCAGATGCGCGCCATCAAAAAAGAGATGGGGGCAGACGACGACGGAGCTGAAGACCTGGCCGAGTTGGAAGAAAAAATCAACAAAAAGAAGATGTCAGAGGAGGCAACTGAAAAAGTCAAGGCCGAGCTGAAAAAGTTAAAGCTGATGACGCCGATGTCTGCTGAAGCAACGGTTGTCCGCAACTACATCGACTGGCTGATTTCTTTACCCTGGTACGAAAAAACCGACATCAATACCGATATCGAAGAGGCGGAAAAAATTCTGGATGAAGATCACTACGGTCTGGAAAAACCCAAGGAGCGCATCTTGGAATATCTGGCCGTTCAATCTCTGGTAAAAAAGATTCGTGGCCCGATTCTTTGCTTTGTCGGGCCTCCGGGTGTGGGCAAAACTTCGCTGGCCAAATCTGTATCGCGGGCCACCGGCCGCAAGTACGTGCGGCTTTCCCTGGGTGGAGTGCGGGATGAAGCTGAAATACGGGGCCATCGCCGAACCTACATCGGAGCGCTGCCCGGCAAGATCATACAATCGCTGAAGAAAGTCGGCGTCAACAATCCGGTGTTTTGCCTCGATGAAGTCGACAAGATGAGCATGGACTTTCGAGGGGACCCGTCGGCGGCGTTGCTGGAAGTGCTCGACCCGGAGCAGAACAACAACTTCAACGACCATTATCTCGATGTGGACTACGACCTGTCGGATATTCTTTTTATCACTACAGCCAACACACTGCCCGACATCCCCCTGCCACTGCAGGACCGAATGGAAATCATTCGTCTTCCGGGCTACACCGAATACGAGAAACTGCACATCGCCACCGGTTTTTTGGTTCCAAAGCAGATCAAGACCAACGGTCTGGAAGGTCAAAACGTGCGCTTTTCGGATAAGGCCATCTACGCCATCATCCGAAAATACACCCGTGAGGCCGGGGTGCGTAACCTGGAACGCGAGATAGCCTCCATCTGCCGCAAAATAGCCAAAGAGGTTCTCAAGAACAAGAACGAAGGCAAGGCCGCGTTTAACGTCAGTGCCACTTCGGTTGCCACCCACCTGGGACCGCCGCGTTTTCGTGAGAGCCAGATCGAAGAAAACGATGCCATCGGGCTGGTGACCGGTCTGGCCTGGACGCAGGTCGGCGGTGAACTGCTTTCAGTGGAGACTGCCATCATGCCCGGCAAGGGCAAACTGACAATCACCGGCAAGCTCGGTGACGTGATGCAGGAATCGGCGCAAGCAGCTGTGAGTTATGTGCGTTCCCGAGCCGAAAATCTTCAGCTGCAGCAAGATTTTTACAAGACATACGACATTCACATCCACATCCCGGAAGGCGCCATCCCGAAAGACGGGCCCTCCGCCGGCATTTCGATGTGCACTTCCATTGTGTCGGCCCTGACCCGCCGTGCGGTGTACCGCGACCTGGCCATGACCGGCGAAATCACCCTCAGGGGCCGTGTACTGCCCATCGGCGGATTGAAGGAAAAGATTCTGGCCGCCCACCGGGGCCGCATTAAGAAGGTCATTATCCCGAAGGAAAACGAAAAGGATTTGAAAGACATTCCCAAAAACGTCCTCAAGCAGGTCGAGGTGGTTGCGGTTGAGCACATGGACGAGGTGCTGTCCCATTCGATTATTGTGGGGGATAATGAGAGCGTGTTCAAAGAACACGACGCCGCACTGCACATCCCCACATCGGCCGACGACCAGGTTCAGACTCCCAGAAACCTTATCTAAGCTTGTCCTTTTTTCCGCTGTTCACATCAATACGGATCAGGCAGTGGATGAGGAAAAATCATTCTTACCGCTTTGTATGCAGATGACCAAGCCTATTGGCACTATTGCTGTTTTGGCGTGCTTTGCTGCCTTCTCGATGGGGTCGCGTGCGATGGCCATAGAAGAAGCACCGTTCACACTGACTACAAAAAGCGGCAAGTTTGAGTTGCGGCAGTACCAGCCGTACATTGTTGCTGCAACCGTTGTCGAAGGCGACTTTAAAAGGGTCGGTAACCAAGGATTTCGTCGATTGGTGGATTACATCAACGGCCACAATCGCCGCAGGCAATCCATCGCGATGACGGCCCCTGTCGGCCAGCAAAGCGGGTCGCAGAAAATCGCGATGACGGCTCCGGTGGGCCAGCAGCGCAGCAGCGACCGATGGCGGATCACCTTCATGATGCCGGCCGGATATTCCCTGGCAACGCTCCCGGAACCGCTGGATGAGCGAATTTTACTGCAGCAGGTGCCTGCTCGCCAAATGGCCGCCGTGCGGTATTCGGGAACCTGGAGCCGAACCGGGTACGAGAAAAACCTGGCACGACTGTTGGCTTGGCTGCAAGAGCAAGGATTGAAGCCTATTGGAGAGCCGGTGTGGGCTCGCTACAACCCGCCGTTCATGCCCTGGTTTTTGCGCCGAAACGAGGTGTTGATCGCCGTACAGAAAAATCGCTAGTGGATGCGGTTGTGCATTTAGTTGGGCATCAGGCGATCAATGCTATACGATCGTTGTAATCTTTTCCTGGAGCTGGGTCCAGGCGCTTTCGCGGGCAAGAACGGAAACCGGCTCCTGCAATTCGCTGACTATCTCCTCGACGTATATTTCACGCCGCATCCCCACCAGAACGCAGGAAATGCCCGCCGTTGACCGCAGGGCACGCACGGCGAGTCGACTCAGGGAAGCTTTTTGGGCCCAATGCGGGTCGGCTGCCGCCAGCAGCGTCTTGATTCGGGCAACTCTCCGCCGCGCCGCTTCGGCGTAAACCCCACCGATGGCCTGCAAGACTGTCTCCAGGGACTCCCGGTAAGATTCCAGCCACTCGGTTGCCTGCCGGCCTGCTGCCGGGCGTGTTTCCATATAGGCCAGTGCGCCCCGAACCCGCGGAAGCAGGGCTTCATCCCGAACCTGACGCCAATGGTCGTA
>JAHEIV010000277.1 GCA_024639205.1 Deltaproteobacteria bacterium
TGCAGCGCCTGCCGGATGTTCTGCAACCTTTCGTCGATCTTGCGTTTTACTACCAGTTCGCTTTGTACTTCGGGCTGGCGCAAGGACGCAAGATCGGTGTCCCGCCCAGAAGCCGGGCCAAGTCGATCACCGTCAGCCGCAGTCTGGAGATCAATCACCGCTTTCCGGCCGGCTGGCTGCAGTTGTTAAAGGATACGAATCAGGCAAGCCTGCCGGCAGAAGAAATTATCGACAACGCCCATAAGCGCAGTGAATGGGAAGACAAAGCGATCGGTGACAGTGAACGGCAGTATTATCGAAAAATGCGCCGGCTGGCGCAGTCGCTCGCTTCACCACCGGATCAATTCAGCCGGCTGGAAGGCCTCGATGAAAAAGTGGCAGGCCAAATTCGAGATACCCTTTTTTCCGACGCTTCCGATGTAGAGCAAGTCATATTTTTGCCGCTGGATCGCAGTGCAGAAGCAGCAGCCAGGGCCGTTGCCGACCAATGGAGACTCCTCATCGATTTTCCGTTTTTTGTGATGGCCCCATGGGAGGCTGCGTCGCATCTTCCGGATGGGGCCTTGTTGATCATTACGGCCGATTCGCGCCCATCTGCAAAAACAGTCGATAATATCCTGTCCAATATCGACTGCCCGTTCGTCTGGGCAGGTGCTGCACCCGCTGAAGGGTTTCCGGCAGGACTTAAAAGCTGCCTGGGCCGTATCCGCTTTGCTACGGATTCCGGAACTTCCAACTTCAATCTGCTCTACAGCCAGTTAAATGAACTGCTTATCAAGGTTTGGCAAATGGAAGCGCCGCATAAAGCCGCCGTTGTCGAAGAGCATGTTCAAACGAGTGCCCAGGTAATCCTTTCGATGCTGAACAGCGCCGATCTGCTCGATGAGATTCGCAGCGCGATGGCGATCAATACCGCCTATACTACTGCGTTTTTCATCGGCCCGCCCAACGGTAACGGTTTGTCCTGGGTTGAGTGCTTTGATCAATTCAGCCCGATCATCCTGGAGCACCATCCATATGGTCACAGTGCCCACGGGCCGCTGGTAACGGTCGATCCCCGTGTGGAACAAAAGTTTGTTAAGCTTGAATCCCGGGCAAGCATGACGGGGCGCTACGGAAAATCCAAGGTGGTCGATTGGGAGAGAATCTACCTGGATGGGGAAAACGTCGATACGTTTCTGAATCAAAACAAGATGGTCACCCCCCGTGATTGGCGGCGTCCGTTTTTCACAGAAGAAAGCTGGTATTTGCCGATTTTACGACCGGACTACCAAACGCTCGAAGACAATTTGATCATCATGGATATCACCAGTAAAATGTATTTTCACCAAGCCGTGGATGAATTTGCCACATTCGGCTGCCGGTATCCACGAATGATTGCCCTGTCCCAGGCAGCGCTTGTCAGCGCCCTGGAGGATACCGCCATATTTCGATTTCCGATCAGTAACTTGATCCTTTTACCGGGCATCAAGCACGGCAATGAAGTACTTCCGGTGTCTGAACATCACTTGCCATATTGCAGCCACCTGGTGGCAATGGCCATGGCCGGTGCGACGCGGCAATTTTCCTGAAAGCAAAATTTTCAGCCGCTCCGCGCCTTTTAGCGTTCGCCTTGCTGGATAACCTTCCGCTGAAGATCGCAAATGGATTAAAAACCTGAACGGTTTTGGCCGATCGAGGACCGACCGTACCAGGTGATTGATTCTTGACAAGAATCCAACTATAATAGCCTACTTATGGCTTAACACAGCAATGCGGACGGATACCGCTTTCGGATTCCGTCAATTATCAAAGAACGGAGGTTCCAATGCGAAAACCGGTGGTGGCAACTCTTCTGTGGATCCTGGCTGCGGCACTTATCAGCGGCTGCGGCTACAACCAGATGCAGCGGCTGGAGGAGACAGTATTCAAAGCCTGGGGAGATGTGGAATCGAATCTGCAGCGCCGGGCGGACCTGATTCCCAACCTGGTGGAAACCGTCAAAGGCTATGCGGCTCACGAAAGGGAAACGCTGGAAGCGGTTATCAACGCCAGGGCCAAGGCCACGTCGGTGACCGTCGCACCCAAGGAGCTGGGCGATGCGGCGGCCATGCAGCGATTGCAGGCAGCCCAGGGAGCGCTGTCGTCAGCGCTTGCACGCTTGATGGTCGTGGTGGAACGCTATCCGAACCTGAAGGCCAACCAGAACTTTCTGGATCTTCAGAACCAGCTCGAAGGCACCGAAAACCGAATCAATGTCGCACGGCAGCGCTATAACCAGGCGGTGGAAACCTTCAATTACTCGATCCGCAAGTTTCCCAACAGTTTGACGAACAATTTTTTGCTGAACCTGGAACGCAAGGAATACTTCAAGGCCGAAGAAGGCGCGAAAGCGGTGCCGAAAGTCACGTTTTAACCCCGACTGCGAAATAGGAAAGCATCGAAGCCATGCGCAAAAGACTTACCGTATCCATACTTGTCGCCGTCGCCCTTGCCCTGCTCGTATGCCATACGGCGTTGGCGCTCGATGTCCCGCAACTGAAAGGCCGCGTCAACGATTATGCCGGCATCCTTTCGCCGGCAACCGAGCGGCAGCTGGATACCGTACTCAAGGACCTGGAGCGTACCGATTCCACCCAGATCGTCGTGCTTACGGTGTCGTCTCTTCAAGGGGATAATCTGGAAGCATTTTCTCTCCGGGTGGCCGAAGGGTGGAAGATCGGTCAAAAGGACCTGGATAACGGAGCCCTGCTGCTGATTGCCGTCAAGGAGCGCAAGCTGCGCATCGAGGTGGGCTACGGCCTGGAAGGCAGCCTTACGGACCTGATGGCCGGCCGGATCATCCGTAACGTGATCGTGCCCCGTTTCAAGGAGGGCAGCTTCGATCAGGGGGTGACGGACGGTGTTGCCGCCATGATCGGCGTGGTAAAGGGCGAATTCACCCCGCCGCAGCAAGCCCGGCGGCGACCGGAAGGCAGCGGCGGCGGCGCACCCCGGGGCCTTCTGGTGCTTTTTGTGTTCCTGGTTCTCGTCAATATGCTGGGACGGCTGCGAAAGGGCGTTGGTGCAATCGCCGGCGGAATCATCGCACCCATCCTGGGAGCGGTGTTTTTTCATGCTGGCCTGATCTGGTTGTTGCTGTTGATTCCGATCGGGGTTATCGCCGGTGTGATCCTGAGTTTGATGGGCAGCCCCCTGGTGTTCGGGCACCGCAGCGGCAGGATCGGCTCCTGGGGCGGCGGCGGTGGATTTTCTTCGGGTGGCGGTTTTTCCGGCGGTGGCGGTGGCTTTGGAGGCGGCGGCGCCTCCGGTGGTTGGTAAACACCGGTGCGCCGGTTCAACAGATGTTATCCATAAAAGGAACGGTATGAAAGATCTGGCTAAACATTTCTTGTCCGAAGAAGATCGCCGCAAGATCGAAGCGGTCGTTACGGAATCCGAGAAAAAAACCTCCGGGGAAATTGTCCCCATGATTGTATCCGCCAGCGATCATTACCCCATGGCCGATGTGATCGGGGCGGTCGCTTTTGCGCTGCCAACAGCCATAGCACTGACTTACCTTATCGGATTATGGCTTTGGATCGGCGGTCAGAACCTGTGGCTGTTTCTGGGTCTTTTCGCTGTCCTGTTTCTGATCTTTCACACCCTGGTCAAACACTGGCTGGGATTGAAACGACTCTTCATCTCCGGGAGAGAAATGGACGAGGAAGTCGAAGAGGCGGCCGTCACCCGGTTTTTCCGCGAAGGTCTTCACCGGACCCGGGACGAGACCGGGGTGCTGGTTTTCATTTCGGTTTTCGAGCACCGGGTCTGGGTCCTGGCGGATCGCGGCATCAATGCCAGGGTCAAAGACGGGCAATGGGATCAGCCCGTTGGCACGATCATCGAAGGCATCAAACAAAACCGCCAGGCCGATGCCATCTGCGAGGCCGTCAAAACGATCGGAACAATCCTGGCCGAGCATTTTCCCATCAAACCCGATAATACCAATGAGCTGCGCAACCTGATCGTTGAAGAGTAGTGAATGCAACCGAACCAGGGGCTCCGTGGCAATTAGCGGGGTCTTTTGTTTGTGTAAGTCACATTTTAATCGGTTGCCCGGCTGAAATATAAATGGCCGGGACGGGATAGGGTCAAACGAAAAGGAGGGTTGTTACATGCCGAGTCATGCAGTCGATTATGAGATTATCGGTGATGACATGCAGATCGTTGAGGTGGAACTCGATCCGGGTGAGACGGTCATTGCCGAGGCCGGAGCCATGAATTACATGGATGACGGCATCAGCTTTGAAGCCAAGATGGGTGATGGTTCGGCGGCCGACAGCGGTTTGTTGGGCAAACTCCTGGGCGCCGGCAAGCGGGTCCTTTCCGGTGAATCGATCTTTATAACCCATTTTACCAACAGCGGGCGCGGTAAAAAACGGGTATCGTTCGCCGCACCGTATCCGGGGAAAATCATAGCCATCGACTTGCGCAAAGTGGGCGGTGAGCTGCTGTGCCAAAAAGACGCCTTTTTGTGCGCCGCCATGGGAACCGAGGTCAGCATCGCCTTCAACAAAAGACTCGGTGCCGGTTTTTTCGGTGGCGAGGGTTTTATCCTGCAGCGGCTGCGCGGCGACGGAATGGTCTTTGTGCATGCCGGCGGCACCGTCGTTAAAAAGACTCTCAAAGACAATTTGCTGCATGCAGACACCGGTTGTCTGGTGGCGTTTACCCGGGGAGTCGATTACGACATCAAAAGGGCCGGCAATCTC
>JAHEIV010000278.1 GCA_024639205.1 Deltaproteobacteria bacterium
CAAGCTGATGCGGCTGGGCGGGGTGCAGAAAGGCGGCGCCGGATGCATTTGCCCGGAAAGCAGCCTGCTCAAGGCCCTGGTCCGCCACATCGTTCTGCAGCGCGACGAGGTCGTGGTGCTGGACATGGAAGCGGGCATCGAACACCTCGGCAGGGCCACCGCCAAGGCGGTGGACAAGCTGATCGTCGTCGTGGAACCGGGCCGCCGCAGCATCGACACGGCTGCGCACATCAAGCAACTGGCCTCGGAAATCCAGCTTAACAACATTGCAGTGGTGGGCAACAAAATCCGCTCCGCAAAGGACGAAGAATTTCTCAAGGGGCACATGCCGGAATTTGAATTCCTCGGATTTCTGCCCTATGACGACGCTCTTATCGAAGCGGACCTGCAGGGTATCTCGCCCTTCGAGACGGACTCTAGCGCCAAAACGGCGCTGCAGGAGATGATCAAGCGACTATAGCCGAGCCGCATCGATGGATCCATTCGGGTTCGGTCGCGTCCAGTGAGTTCATTCGGTCCAGACAAACCGGTTCCGATCCTTTATACGGCATCCGGCATCCGAGGCTGTTACCGCAGGCGCCCCGAATTCCCATCTTCGCTTTGAGATTTGATGGCCAAGCGCAACCCATACAGGCCCCGGCAGCGGCCCTCCGGACGGAAAAAAAGCCGTTATGCTCCCAAAAAGCCTGCCCGCGTCACCATCCGTCCGGCAGCGGACGCAAAGCTGAAAAAAGTCTTTGCGACCATCGGTGTGCCGCCCAAAAAACCCTTTCAACCCGACCCGTTTCAGATCCAGGCCCTGAAGGCAATTGCTTCTGCCGACTGCCTGGTCACCGCCCCCACCGGGGCAGGAAAAACGTGGATCGCCGAACAGGCCATTGCCCGGCTGCTCGCTGAAACCGGCGGCAGGGCTTGGTATGCGTCGCCTCTCAAAGCCCTATCCAATGCCAAGTACACCGAATTTTGCGCTGCCTTCGGCGCCGAACGGGTGGGCATTCTCACCGGCGACCGCAAGGAAAATGCAGAGGCGCCGGTAATCATCGGCACCACCGAAATCCTGCGCAACCACCTCTACGACGCCATGCACCGGGGAGAAACCTTGCATACCGACCTGGTGATTCTCGATGAGGCCCACTTTCTCGGCGATCCGGAACGCGGGGTTGTGTGGGAGGAGATCATGATTTACCTGCCCACCCGCATCCCGTTGCTGCTGCTGTCGGCCACCATCGGAAATGCCCACCGGATCGCAGACTGGCTATCCAGTATCCGCTCGCGTCCCTGCCGGGTGGTCGCGGAAACCCGCAGACCGGTTCCGCTCCACCCACTGTTTTTTCACCCGGGCGGTACCCTGATGCCTCTGACGGCACCTACCGGCAAGGGCGGCAAGACGCGACTTTACAAAAAAGTGAACGATTTCGTCCACGCACGGCGATCGCCCCGAATCGCAGTGCCGGGCAAGCTGCCTCCTTTCGGCGATATCCTTGCGGTGCTGAAAAAATATCGGCTCCACCCGGTCATCTTTTTCCTCAAGTCCCGGGCAGACTGCGACAGCGCACTAAAGCTTTGCCACAACAATCAGATCCAGGATGACCAGCGTCAGCAGATGCTGCACCGCCGGGTGAACTCGCTCGTGTCCCGCAGCGCTCATATGGCCGACCACAAGCAGCGCTGGTTTCTGGAAAACCTGGCGGTCGGCTCGCACCACAGCGGTCAACTGCCGGCCTGGAAATTGATTCTGGAGAACCTGATGACCGACGGGCTTCTCGATGCGGTCTTTGCCACCTCCACCGTGGCGGCCGGCGTGAACTTTCCGGCTCGAACGGTGGTGATGTTCAACTCGGATCGTTACAACGGTGTCGACTTTTCCCCACTGACCCCCACCGAACTGCACCAGATGACCGGCCGCGCCGGTCGCCGGGGAATGGACAACATCGGTTTTGCGGTAAGCATTCCGGGAAAGTTCATGGATCTAAGGATGATCGCCCGGTTGCTGGGTTCGTCACCTTCGGATGTCGTCAGCCAGATCAAGATAAACTTTTCCATGGTTCTGAACCTGCTGCTTTCCCACGCACCCGATCAGATCGAAAAGCTGCTGGAGCGCTCCTTCGCCACCTATCTATTGAGCCTCCGGGATGCCAGGCGGGGCAAATCCGAAGCATCCCGGGCAGACCGCATGTTTTTATGGCGCGATTTTCAGCGGCACCTCGAGTTTTTGCAACACAGCCGCTACGTGCTGCCGGACGGCAGGCTCACCGACGACGGGTTGTGGGCATCGCGGCTGCGGGTGGATCAGCCCCTGCTGATCGCCGAGGGTTTCAGGCTGGGTGCCTTTCCGGTGAAGGATCCGGTGCTGATGGCCGCCGTGGTTTCCTGTTTCGTCTTTGAAAAAGAATCAGACGATCATCTCGATTCAAAATCGTTGCCGAAAGCCCTCAAGCACGCCTTTGCGGGCCTGAGAGAAGCCCTGACACCGTTTGCCCACCAGATGTTCGCCGCCGGATTTCCGGTAAGACCGCTGTTTATCAGACCGGCGGCGGCTACTTATGCCTGGGCCAACGGAGCCCCCTGGGAAACGGTGCTGCAAATCGCCGAGATGGAAGAAGGGATCTTCTCCTCGCTGATCCTGCGGATTGCCGATAACCTGCGGCACATCCGCAACCTGAAGGACATCTTCCCCGAGCCGGCCGCATCCGCCTCTGCGGCGATCGATTTGATTCTACGGGATCCGGTCTCGCTGTACCAGGGCGGCTTCCAAGCATAAATGACATCCGCAATCCGCAGATGGGCGCAGGCTCGCTTCGGAGTGGTTTGATGATACCGGGGTGCCGGATCCAAAAAGGATGACACGCGCCGGTGGTGAAAGCGGTATCAGGGGACGGGTTATGCGCAATGCGCGCTGAATTCCCGCCGGTCGGGCCGGCCGGGCAGCGGGTCGAACGGGTCAGCCGGAGCCCTGTCCCGGGCGGTGCATTGTCTTTCTATTGTTTTTCCAGGATCTCGCGAATCTTTACGGAAAGCTCCCGGAGTTTGAACGGTTTCTGGATAAAGCCGTCACACCCGCGCTCGAGGATCTCGGTGGCCTGGCCGCTGAGGCTGTAGCCACTGCAAAGCAGCACCCGAACATCCGGATTGATTACCCTGAGCTGGTCGTAGGCTTCCCCACCGCTCATACCGGGCATGATCATGTCCAAAATAATCATATCGATGGATTCTTGCTTCGAGGTGTAGATATCGATCGCTTCCTGGCCGCTCAGGGCCGGCAGAACGTCGTAGCCCAGGGCATTTAGAATTTCCTCGCCGACTTCGATGATCATCATCTCGTCGTCGACCAGCAGGATGGTTTCGCTGCCCCGTAAGACTTCTTCCAGGGCATCGGCTTCCGCAATTACTTCCTTATCCGATGCCGGCAGGTAGATGTGAAAGGCGGCACCATGTCCGGATTTACTTTCGACTTCAATAAATCCACCGTGGTTTTTGATGATGCCGTAAGCTGAGGCCAATCCCAGCCCGGTGCCGCGCCCCATCTTTTTGGTGGTAAAAAACGGCTCGAATATCCGCTGTTGGGTGGCTTTGTCCATCCCGACGCCGCTGTCGCGGACCGTGACACAAACATACGAGCCCGGGTCCACTCGGTAGGGTTTGATGAAGTTTTCATCGATGTCGACATCATCGGTTTTCAGATACAGATCCCCTCCGCCCGGCATGGCATGCCAGGCGTTTACGAAAAGGTTCAGCAGCACCTGCTCAATCTGGGACTGGTCGACTTCCACGTTGCGCACCGGTTGAACACCGTCCACGGAAATGTTGATTTCTTTCTTGGTTCGCCCGAACATCAGGGCCGTCTTGGTGATCAGGTCACCGAGATCGGTGGTTTTGACCTCGTATTTGCCGCCGCGGGCAAAGCCCAGCAGCTGTTTGGTCAAAGCCGCACCGCTTTCCACATATCTTTCGATTCCCTTGACCTTTTCGTAATAGGCATGATCGGTATCCATGGTCAGCAGCATCAGGGAAGCGTTGCCCTGCATGCCCATCAGAATGTTGTTGAAATCATGTGCAATCCCGCCGGCCAGATTGCCGATGGCCTCCATCTTCTGAGCCTGCTGCAGCTGGGCTTCGAGTTTCTTTTTCTCGGTTTCGGCCACATACTTTTCGGACACATCCCGGCCGACGCCAACAAATCCGACCGGCACGCCTGCAGGGTTGCGGGTCAGATAAGCAGAGAGCTCCACGGTAATGGTACGACCGTCCTTGCAGATAATTTCAAAGTCGGTAATCTTCGATGGTTCACCGGTACGATAGACCTCGTTCATGATCCGGTACATCTTCTGGGCGTTGCTCGGAGAGGTATACTCCCGATTGTTCATCCCCATCAGTTCCTTGCGGGTGTACCCAAGAATCTTGCACACGGAATCGTTGAAAAAGGTAAAATTGCCGGCCAGGTCGACCTCGAATACGCCTTCGTCGATGTTTTCGATGATCAAGCGGTATTTGACATCCTGCTCGCGCATTTTTTCATATGCCGCCCGGCGGTTATTGATGTTGTATTGAACGTGCGAGCCGAAAATCAAAAACATGCACAGCACCAGAATCCGCGTCCAGACCTCAAACAGGTCCGGTCCGAAGAGATGATGAAAAATATTCTTTTCCGGTGACAGAAAAAAGAACATGAAAGATTCACACACCCAGTAAAAGGCCGCCAGCAAAATGCCGGTCACCACCATCGAATCGAGC
>JAHEIV010000279.1 GCA_024639205.1 Deltaproteobacteria bacterium
GCAAAGCGATTGAACTCGTTCGTGCCGCTGTCAGCCGGTCGGCGCATCTCCAGCCCCTCAAAGAAGATTCCTACCCGGTGGTGCGCAGCGGTCTGGTTGTCGGCGGCGGCATTGCCGGGATGACAGCCGCGCTGACAATGGCCGATCAGGGCTTTGCGGTCAAGCTGGTGGAAAAACAGTCCGAGCTCGGTGGGTTTGCACGGCAGCTGACCCAGACCCTGGAGGGGGATTCACCGGCCCGGTACATCCGGTACCTGGAGGAACGCATCATCCACCACCCGAAGATCACGACGTTTCTGGACTCCCGGCTGGTTGCCCACAACGGTCATGTGGGGGCCTTTGAAGGGGTGATCGAAAACCGGGACGGTCGGCAGGATATCCGCTATGGGGCGGTGGTTGTGGCCACCGGTGGGCAGGCTTACGAGCCCAGTGAATACCTGCATGGTCAGGATGAGCGGGTTTGCACCCAGGTGGAGTTTGCCCGGCGGTTGGCTGCAGAGCCGGCCTGGGCCGCCCGTCTCAACACGGTTGTCATGATCCAGTGCGTCGGTTCCCGCAACGAGGAATTTCCCTATTGCAGCCGGGTTTGTTGTTCAGCTGCCGTGAAAAACAGCCTTGCGCTCAAGGAATTGAATCCGCAGGCACAGGTGATTGTCCTGTATCGGGATCTGCGAACGTTTGGATTTAAGGAGCTTTACTATTTGAAGGCGCGCAAGGCCGGTGTGCTTTTTTTCCGCTATATCCCCCAGGAAAACCCCGAAGTACTGCAAACCGACGGGCATTTGCGGGTTTATTTTACAGATCGCAGCACCCATCAGGATTTCCGGGTGGATCCGGACCTGGTGGTGCTCAGCGCCGGCATCCGACCCGGTGATGGAGCGGGGCCCGTCGGGCAACTGCTCAAGCTGCCGCGTTCGGCAGAAGGTTTTTTTCTGGAAGCGCACGTCAAGCTGCGACCGATGGATTTTGCGAACACCGGAATCTTTCTGGCCGGGTTGGCTCACAGTCCCCGTTTTATCAAGGAGTCTGTAATCATGGCCAAAGGGGCAGCTCAGCAGGCAGTCAAAGTTCTCTGCAAGGAGCAAATGGCCACCTCTGCGGCTGTGGCCGTGGTAGATTCCGATTTGTGCGTTGCCTGCCTGGCATGTGTGCGCCGCTGTCCTTTCGATGCACCATTCATCAATGCGGATCACGTTTCCGAAATCCCTGCCGCCGACTGCAGGGGATGCGGGATTTGCATCTGCGAGTGTCCGGCCAGGGCCATTACGCTGCTGCACAGCAGCGACGAACAGCTCCATGCCAAGATCGATGCCTTTCTCGACCCGCAACCGTCTTGAATTTTTCCGGCCAAGAAAAATCAAAAAATCAGTGCACGCAACTCCATTTTGCACGCACTTTTCCGGCCGCAGTGTCGCCATCGGCGGGTTGAAAAACCAGCTGAAAAAATTCCAGCTTGCCCGCTCTTTCGGCGCGCTGCATGCGTCTATCACCTGGATTCGACGGCGAAAGTTTCAGGGCCGGCGGCCCCGGAGGGGGATGCAGGAGTCATTATACGGCGAATTGCGGCACCTTTGAATGCCGTGCAAATTAGCGAATGAAGCTTTTAAAGCATGTGGGAGTACTGGGGCGGTTACGGCATGGAATCAGCGTCGGCCAGCGCGTCGCGATCATCGAAAAAGAATTCGACGGGCTGGTCTTTATCGTTGTCGAACAGATCGATTACCTGATCTGCGATCAACGTGGCGCAGATTTCTGTCGGGTAGAAAACGTCGGTGCGAAGCTCGTCAATCAGAGCGGTTTTGCCGTTGGCAATCGCATTGGAGACAGCGTCCAGGTCATATGTAACCTTGTGAGCCATCAAAAAATCTTCCGACCTCAGGCGCAGGCTGTCGTTCAGGTGCTTCTGCTTGCCGATAAAAGCGAATTCCTTGATGTTTAGCTGATTCTTTCCTCCATCGATCTCCATTTGGTATTTTTGCAGCATGGTCTCCTCCTGGGATAAAACGCAGGAGGGGTCGATCCCCGCCTTTAATGACGATGGGGTTTGTTGGTCAGTCCAGGCAGTGCCGACTCCTCCGGGTGTGTCACTTCGTACATGCAGGCCAAGAATTCATGATATAGCCGGTTTACAGGACTTTGACTCTCACCGCCTGCAATCCGCGCGGGGTTGATTTTACTTCAAATACGACCGCATCATCTTTTCGTGGTCCGAAATGGCCCAGATCTTCAATGCCATTTTTGTGAAAGAAAAGATCATCACCGTCTTCGCGTTCAATGAATCCGTAACCTTTGCGCTCATTGTACCACTTGATATGCCCATCAGCCATATAGATGCCTCCTGTTATAGGTGGATAAAATCAAGATCGTCAGCGACCATTGTGGAAAGACGTCCGCTCAGGTGAGAAACATGGGAGGAACACGATTACATCCTGTCCCAAGGCAGAACCCGATAGATGCAAAATCGTGAGAGGCGGAAATCAGACAAAAATGGATAAATTTAACCTAACCCAAGCACCCGGGTTTGTCAATCCATCGCGGCTTTTCACCGGCTTTGGTTCAGGCAGCACGAAGCAGGTGCGGGTTATATAACGGATATCAAGTAATTACCGGTTCTGTTTATGAATTGAATTTGATACAATAGTGCAAGCGCCGATTGTGCTGTCGGGACGGATTCCGAAACGATCGGCCCCATCGTTTCGATCCGGAGGAAGCAACAGCCCATCATATGATCTACGTTCTTACCATCGGGATTTCGGCTTTTCTACTTTTTCTGATTCAGCCGATGATATCAAAAATCATCTTGCCGGCTTTTGGCGGTGGCGCGTCGATCTGGCTTACGGCCCTGATTTTTTTTCAGGCCATGCTGGTGGCCGGCTATGTCTCCAGTCACCTGACCGCCAGGCGACTGCCCCGGTCCGGGCAAGCACTCTACCAGGGCGGAATCATACTGCTTGCCCTGTTGTTCGTCCCGGTTTCGGTCCGTTTTCTGCAGACTCCCTTGGCTCCGACCCTCAAAATTCCGCTGATCCTGCTTGGCAGCATCGGCCTGCCTTACCTGGTGCTGGCCACCACCGGCCCGTTGCTGCAGTACTGGATATCCGCGGATTCCCAGCGCCCGGCGGCGAATCCTTACGTGCTGTTCGGGGTGTCCAATGCAGGTTCCCTGGCGGGGCTGCTGTTGTATCCGGTCCTGTTTGAACCGAATCTACCCAATCCGGCACAGATGAAATTCTGGGCCTGGGGATTTTACGCTTACGCGATACTGATGGGAATCTGCATGCTGGCTTTTCTGAAAGGCGGCAACCCGTCGGCCCTGCCGCCGCAGCCGGCTGCCGCGGCAATGGCAAGGCCCCGGAAGATTGTTTGGAGCGGCCGTTTGAAGTGGGTGCTGCTGAGCATGATCCCCACCGCTGCCCTGATCGTGTTCACCCATTACCTGACCGTGGATATCGCCAACTTGCCCCTGCTGTGGGTGGTGCCGTTAAGCCTTTACCTTTTCTCCTTTGTACTGTGTTTCTTTTTCTCGGGGCTGTCGCGACCCACCGGGCTGCGGTCGATTTTGCTGCTCCTGCCGGTTTTGTTGATGCTGGTATTGCCGCGGGTTCAGTTCGAGTGGTCGATATCCTACCAATGGAAGATCCTGTTCGCCTGTGCGGCCTTGTTTGCTGTCTGTATGTATTTTCACGGAAATCTCGAACGAGCCAAGCCGTCTCCTGCTCATTTGACGGAATATTACCTGAGTATTTCCCTCGGCGGATGTCTGGGCAGCGGGCTGGCGGCAATTCTCGCACCGCTGGTGTTTCGCTCAAATGTCGAGTTCTACCTGGTGCTGGTCGGGGCGGCTGCATTGATGCTCCGGCCGTTGTTTGGACAAAGCGATCGGCGGTTCCGATTCGCCTTGAGCGCCGCGCTGATTTTCATATTGGGCCTGGTCTACTTCAACGAAGAAATCGACCGCCGGCCCGGCGTGCTTCTCAAGGCCAGAAGTTTTTACGGTACTTATACGGTTATCGATGTTCCGGCCAAACCGCCCGCCAAAATGCTCGATGCAAGAATACTGCAACAGGGCAACACCATTCATGGGGGGCAGGTGCGCACTGCGGACAACCGCCTGGTGCCGGTTACATACTATCACGAGCACACCGGCGTTGCGTCGGTGCTGCGGCATTTCAAACCGGCAAAACGGATTGCGGTGATCGGACTGGGTACGGGTGTGTTGGCTCTATACGGGCGATCCGGCCAGCAGATCGACTTTTACGAAATCGATCCTGCTGTTGTGCGCATCGCCAATAGCCACTTCGAAAACCTGTCGTCGGCAACTGCCGAAATTCGCTGTATCGTGGGCGACGGGCGCCTCGCATTGAAAAAGGTTCCCGACGGCTTCTATGACGTGATCATTCTGGATGCCTTCATCAGCGGGTCCATACCCACCCACCTGATCACCCGGGAAGCGCTCCGGCTATACTGTCGCGTCCTGACACCGGAAGGTGTTGTTCTTTTCAACGTATCCAACAACTATGTGAACCTGCTGCCGGTGCTTAACTGTATCGCGGAAAAAATGCAGCTTTCGATCCGCTACCAGGTGTCCGGCGAGCAGGAGCCCCTTTACCGGTTTACCGCCTCCTGGGCGGTCCTCACCCGAAGCCCGCAGACCCTCGAGCGCCTGGAGCGCAGCGATCATCACTGGATGATACCGCCGCCGGCAAGCGTGTGCTGGAGCGATGACT
>JAHEIV010000280.1 GCA_024639205.1 Deltaproteobacteria bacterium
GCCGGCCGGCTTATGCGGCATTTCCCAGTTGCCGCGGCCATTTTTATTTTTGACCAGCACGATCTGCGGCTCGATCAGGATAAACCGCTGGATTTGAAAGTCTTTGAAGATCATTGGCCACAGCTTGACCCGAGCTTCCAGCGATTTGATCAACAGAAACTCTTTCTCGGAAAATTCCGCCGAATTGCCCATGCGCAGATCAGTTAACCTCAAAGCCGCCCGCGGAAACAGCGCCAGCCCCACATCATCGCCGACTGAAAACGGTCGGCCAACGCTTTTTGACACGCGCTCTTCGATAAGCGGTTTGAACCTGGCCGCATCCACGAACATGGGAATCATGAGCAATGCTGCGATTGCGATAATAATCAGAGCGACACCTATGATTGCAGTCCATTTGAATATTTGTTTCACCGATGACCTCCTTTTTAAGACTGATAAATCTTTTTAAGACTGACAAATCCCCCCGGTGTTGCATCCAAAAATTTTCATCCCAAAGAAACCCAGTAAGCGCTTCAGCAAAATTTCGTTATACACCAGAAAGGTCCCTCCTCTGGCGAAGTCTGCAAGGCATATGCCACAAATGTGGTTCGATTCTCAGCCCCATAGATTCCGGACCACGGGTTAGCTTCTTTTCGTTTCGACAATGATATTTAACGAGGCAAACGATGTGCGGAACGCTGCTTGAATGCAGGTTATATTTAATATTTAAAGCCATTAAATCAGACGTATAACCAATCATGGATTTGTATCGGCAATTAGCGAAACGGCGATCCGCTAAACCACATGGATTATGTACGTGGTTGAAACCAGAAGGCAGGGTTCTGATGATGTCATTTATAAGAACTTTTTGTTCCTACCAGCTTGATCTCACGGCAGGAGACAATGTTGCCTGACGAGTTTTTAGGTAGAGTCGTCCCACCTATTTACACGGTTACGCAGAAAGCTCGAGTAATAACCGAATAACCACTTTAGATTTTTAAATAAAGCCTCAGCAGAGCTGCTATCTGAAAATTCCAGCATCTCTTCCCCACTGAAAATGCAGTCTGGCATATTCATTGCCAAATTGAGTGAGCGCAGCCGGCCTTCCGTGGCTGCCGAATCTCGTTTTGGGACTGTTTCGCTCAGCGTTGTCAACCGGAGACGGTTTTGTTCGGCAGCAGCCCGCTGGATATTATATACCAAATTGTTGCCTTGTTTGAATGTCGATAATTCGATAAGTAAGTGTTTGGAGCTGATGGAAAAATGATGAATCCGAATCTTGAGTTTTGAGAACATGGCAACTGAAAAAACCACCAAAAACAGGCCACATAAAATTGCCCTGTGGTTTCTGATCTCCGTCATTATCCTGCTTGCCGGAATATATGCGTTACGCGATGTTTTGATTGCACCACATGCGATCGCTTTTCTGGAGCGCACGGTGGCCGCCAACCTGGGTCTTGAAATTTCTATCGGGCACCTGGGGGGATCTTATTTTTCGAACCTGGAGATCAACAACGTAACGACCGTTAAACGTGCGGCCGACGGACCGCTGGCCGACGTGCAAGTGCGCCGCTTAAAATTGGCCTACCACCTGTGGGATTTATTAGACGGGTTGCCGGCATTCGTGGCGGCGAGCACCATTGAGCTGGACGGTGCACGGCTGTCAGTTCAGCTGGCCGGCGAGCCGCAGGCCGGCAAGGCCCCGGCAGCCGACCCAGATATCCGGCTGCCGCCGGGGCTGCCCCGGATTCGCATCCGGGACAGCTTTGTTCAGATCAACGGCATTGGGTATAAAACGCTTTTCGAGGGCATATCCCTGACAACCGGCTCAACTCAATCGGAGGCATCCCGGCTCCGGCTGCAGGTGGCCCAATGGTCACTGAAGCATCCTGCTCTGCGTGATATTGCCGCCGCCCTGCAGACCGACATCGTTTACTCCGGTGAAAGCCTGAGGATCGAGAAACTGCTGATCGATCAGAAATTGCTTGTAAAAACAGCAAGCATCGGGCTGCTCGGGCTGCTGGAGGACATCCCGTTTGAGCTGCGGTTACACCCAGCTGGCGGGCAATTGGACGTCGACGGCCGGGTGGCGGCGAACCGGCTGCAGGTAGTTCTGTCAGGTTCGAACATCGATTTGAGCAGCATATCCGAGCTGCTGGCGCCGCAGACCGTGCCGTTCGGCGGTATGCTGGCATTGCAGGGACAATTGGCTCTGCCGTTTTCCGATCCTAAGGATATGGTCGGCGATTTTACGATCCAGCTCAGAAACGGTTCGGTCCATCATACTGCGAGCGAACAGCTGGCCTTCAGGATCACAGCTGGCGACGGGTTTATAGGGGTGACCGACCTGCAGTTGACAACCGGTGCCAGCAGTTTAAAGGTCAGCCGGGCTTCAGTTGCGGCTGACGTTCTTTATGCTGGCGACCTTGATACGATTTTGCAGTCCCTAGCGGTGGACTGGCAGCTGGAGGCTTCCGACATTCCGGCCACGCTCAGGCGCTTCGGGCTGGGGGTCGCGGGTCACGAAGATCGGATACCAACCCATAGCCTGATTTTAAACGGCCGCATGGAGGGCGGTGATCTGGTTATTCCCGAAGGCCGTCTCGATGCCGAGGGCGGTCGTATTCATCTGAAAGCAGCCCGTATTGCATTGCCGATCGGAGGGCGGACCCTGATGGGCTCAACGCTGGCGGGTGACCTTAGCCTTGATCTGCCGGATGTGGCGATCCTCAGCCGGATCTTCGCGCTGCCGGCTCTGGGAGGCGCTGTCCAGGGACAAATCAATGTGTCCGGGTCCCTCCACACCCCGCAGGGCGCGGCTGAAATTTCCGGTAAGAATCTGACCTACCGCGATAGGGTGCTGGGCAATCTAACGATACGAGCCAGGGGCGATACCGGTGGCATCGTGGTTGAGTCAGCCTTGCTGGAGAGGGGCCGGGACCGCGCCAGCGGTAAGGGCACCATAAATCTGACTGATAAGTCATTTGAAGCCGTCAATGTCGGGCTCTCCATTTCCGATCTGGAGCCTTATTATTCGGATCTGCTGCCCCTGTTCCGTCCGCAGTCGGAAAAGGCCATCCGTGTTCGCGGCAGCCTGCAGGCCACGGTTAGACTTGGCGGACCTTTTACCAAACCGGCCGGCAGCCTGAATTTACAGACCCGCCAAATTCGCGTTGGGGGCTCTTCCTTCGGTGATGCAGATGTGGAGTTGAAGTTCGCCGACGATAAGCTGCAGGTTATGTCCGCTGAGCTTCGTAACCGAAACGACCGGTTAGATCTGAGCGGGTCAATCCGGCTGCGGCAAAAACGCCTCGAGGACGTCAAGGTGAAGGTTGCCATCTTCGATCTGGCGAGGTATCAGGCGCCCTGGCTGCAGGCTTTAACTGGTGTTTCCGGGTCGCTGCAAGGTCGGCTGAGCGCCACAGGCGATCTTATGCTGCCGGAGGGTGAAGCCGATTTGCAGGTCAAGAATATTCGATTCAAAGGTCTGCACCTGGATAATCTAAATACCAAAATTAGCAGTAGCGGCCGGTTGCTGCAAATCGAATCGGCGGAGGCGGCCATAGATCAGAAACGGATGCAGATTGCCGGCAGCATCCGGCGCTACCCAGGTGGCACCGAATTTGACGTAACCCTCAAAAAACTGGCTATCCTCCGTCGGGACCGCACGCTGTTGGCCCTCGAGCGTGATGCAAACCTCCGATTATTTCGAAACGGCCGCATAGACTTCGGCAATCTGACCCTGGCCGGCTCCGCCGGCAGAGTGTCCGTCGACGGCCGCTTCGAACCGGTAGGGTCGACCAACCTGTCGATTCGCACAAGCGATTTAACCGGTGACGGCTGGCTCGATTTGATGGTGGCCGATCGGCTGCAGTTCCAGGGACTGGACGCCCGCATCCAGGTTGCCGGAAAATCCACGGCACCTTCTGTCACCGCCGAAGGCGCCCTGGACAACCTCGGCAGCCCCGGAGTTCCGATGGCTTTTTCGGGCCGGTTCAACCTTGAATACAACCGGAAGGTGGTTAAAATACATCAGTTTGATTGGCAGGGTCAAAAGGGCCAGCGGATCGAGCTTGCCGGCACACTGCCACTTGATCTTTACGCGAAGAACCTGTTTGCGCCCGGTCAAATCGCCTTAACGGGCCGCAGCCGCATCAGCGATGCCGGTGTCCTCGGATTTATCCTTCCCTGGGCCGCAAGTACGGGCGGATCAATCCAGTGCGATCTTGAGCTGGGCGGCACCTGGAAAAATCCTACCGGCCGGCTGCAGCTGGCGGTCGATGATCTGAAACGACCGGTCGATATTCGACCGCTGCCCCCGGGACCTTACCGCCTCGACAGCGATATTCGCATTGACGGGGACCGGGTGACCCTCGCGTCGCTGGCGGCGTCATCAGCGGGCTGGAACATTCGGGCCAACGGCCAATGGCGGGGAGCCCCGACGCTGCTGGATTTAATCAGTCCAGCCAGGCGCAAATTAACCGGGCAGATCAGTCTTGAAGGATCGCTGGCTGTTTCTGACCTAGGCTGGATTCCAGCGGAAGTTGAAGGCGTGCGCCGGCTGACTGGCCGACTCGAAGCCCGGGGCTCCCTGCAGGGGCCCATATCCGCACCGCGCGCGGAAGCAATCATCAATTTGTCGAATGCCGAATTTGCGCCGGATTTCGACATGCCGTCGCTGCGGGGACTGAATCTGGAAGCTGCGGTGACGCCCCAGGCGGT
>JAHEIV010000281.1 GCA_024639205.1 Deltaproteobacteria bacterium
CTTCGGCCGAACGGGGATCGGAGCATCCGGTGGGCAAGGCGATCGTAGTCGAGGCGCGCGCCAGGGGACTCCAGGTGCAGGAGCCCTCCGAATTCAAGGCCGTCAGCGGCATGGGTGTCCAAGCCCGTGTGAACCAAGAACAGGTGCAGGTAGGCAAGCCCGAGTGGTTTCGTCAGCAAGGGATTGACATCCGGATTCTAAAAGACCGCATCGATTTGCTGCAAGCGGAAGGAAAAACCGTGATGATAGTGACTTCCGGCGGGGCGGTCCGCGGCCTGATTTCCGTGGCCGACACGGTGAAACCGGAATCTTCCCAGGCCATCTCCGAGCTGCGCAGCCAGAAGATCCAGGTGGTCATGTTGACCGGTGACAACCTGCAGACGGCCAAAAGCATCGCCGGGCTGGTCGGCATCGACGATGTGATGGCGGAAGTCCGACCGGATGAAAAAGCGAGCAAGGTGAAAGATCTGCAGACTGCAGGCAAAAAGGTAGGCATGGTGGGTGATGGCATCAACGATGCGCCTGCATTAGCGCAGGCAGATGTGGGACTGGCGATCGGCACCGGCACGGATGTGGCCATTGAGACCGCCGATGTGATTCTGTCCAGCGGCAGCCTGACCGGTGTTCCCCGGGCCATCCGCATCAGCCGCAGCACCATGCGAACCATCCGGCAGAACTTGTTTTGGGCATTCGGCTATAACGTGATCCTCATCCCCATCGCCGCCGGTATTCTGCATCCCTTCGACGCCGTTCCGGCATTTTTACGGCAGCTGCACCCGATCATGGCCGCCCTGGCAATGGCCTTCAGCAGCGTTTCGGTTGTAACCAACAGCCTGCGGCTCTACCGCGCCAAGGTCTCCTGACCCACTTCGCTTCGAATATTACGGCATCGCAGCTGCTGATGATATCACCCGGTTTCGGTGTTTTCTGTAACGAAATGCGCTTGGCCGGTTCTTTATCATCAGTCGATTCGATGCGGAAACGAACCGAACAGGCTGGCATGAATTGTGCCCAAAAAAAAGTGGACAAGGATATCGAAGCATCTTATACCTAGCAAAGGAGAGGCAATGAAGGAATACCTGATACTGCTGGCCGTGATCGGCGCCTGGGTTTTGCTGCAGCGGGTGATCCTGCCGAAATTGGGGATACGGACGTGAATGAGTGACGCTTGTCAGGTGACAAGAAAAGAGCAGAATGACAGCCAGCCACAACCGCAAGAGGATCAACGATCAGGACACGGAGCTGATTGAAGCGATCAATGCCGGCCGAAGCGACCGTTTCCCGGAACTTCTCAAGCGCTATGAACAGAAGCTGTACAACTTCGGTTTGAGAATGTGCGGTGATGTAAGGGATGCGGAAGACCTGGTGCAGGACACATTTTTGAACGTTTTCAAGTATCTGAAAGACTTCAGATTTGAAACCAAATTCAAGAACTGGCTCTACCGGGTGGCCACCAGCACCTGCATCAAGAAACGGCGCAAATCCAAATTTGCACCCGAACACGAAATATCACTGGACGATTATATTCCCGCCGAATCCGAACATGTCGCTCAACATGTGCCGGATTGGGCGCGGATGCCCCTTGACCAGCTGCTCAATGAAGAGCTGGCGGCACAACTGAGGGAAGCGATCGTCTCGCTTCCGGAGAAATACCGCCTGGTGGCGGTACTGAGGGATCTGGAAGGGTTCTCCACTGCGGAGACCGCCCAAATTTTGAACTTGCAGCCATCGAACGTAAAGGTGCGGCTCCACAGGGCCCGGCTTTTTCTGCGGGACAAACTGAAAGGATATTTTGAATCATGAGCGACCAAGACAAAGACCATGATCACGGACATTGCCTGGAAATGTTTAAAAAGCTCTCTGAATACATCGATGGCGAACTTGACCAGCTAAACTGTGAAGAGTTGGAAAACCACCTCTCAGACTGCCCTACCTGCAAAATCTGTATGATCACGTTGAAACAGACCGTCAATCTCTGCAAGGAAGTGAAGGATAATCCGGTACCGGAAAGCTTTTCAGACAAAATGACCACATTCGTCGAAGGGCTGCAGAAGGTAAAAGACGGTCCGCTTCCAGCCAAACCCGTAAAAAAGCTATAAGCGAACTCACCTGTTTCGTTTCACCAGCACTTTGCTCAGACTCAACCGCACCGTTGGCTGCTGTGCGTATGGCTGTAATCCGGCCTCGGATGCCAGCGCAATCGTGCGGTCAAATTCCTTCCGGGATACATGCATGTTCGGTTCGGCCACCAGCAAGATCCCATCCGGCTTCAGTGCCGAACAGATCCTGTTGAAAAATCCGAAACGATCCGGCACTTCGTGCACCATCCAGAAAGCGAGTGCAAAATCGATGGAACCGTCCCCCTCCAGCTGATCTGCCGTGCCCTGCACGGTCTGGATGCGATGTCCGATGCCGGCCCAATTCGCTCTTTTCCGAGTAATCTCGAGCATTTTATCCTGCAGGTCCAGCGCCGTTACCCGGCCGCTGTCACCGACCAGTTCAGCCATGGCGATGGAAAAGACCCCCATCCCGCAACCCACATCGATAGCGTGCATTCCTTTTGTTACAAAAGGGGCCAGCAGTTTCAGGGGGCGGTGGATCCATCGCCGAATCGGGTTGTCGAAGCTGTATGCCAGCCACCAGGGACAAACATGGGAGCTGCCGATGTCACTGTTTGGATCAGAGCGCTTCATGCTCGTCACTTCGTTTTAGATGATGACCAACGGGCGATGGGAAACTGTCAACGCCTCCCGTTTTTATTGAAAGAATAAATACTAACCATTTGAAAAACGGTAGCTGTGAATTCTCAACATCGAGGTTGTCGGATGCCCTCGGTGGAAATTTTAGGCGATTACGGTAAAAAGCAGGTTTCCGGATCAGGGGGAGTCGAGTTTTCGGATGGGTCCTTTAAATTCCAGGAACAGGGTTTCGTTTTGGCCGTCGACCTCCGGCTGGTTTTCTTTCCAATTGAAAATTCGGCAGGCATCGGTTTGGTCCGATGGTATCGTGCAGCCGATAAAGGGCATCAACGGGTCGCCGGCCGTCGACTTGTAATTGAGCATCAGCGCTTTTGTGTGGGGAAAATTTTCAAATTCCAGCAGGCGGATGAAAAAGATCTTGCAGTCTCCGGTAAAAAACTCGCTCTTCTGTCGGAATTCGACAATGCGCTGTTTGAACGCAGTAATGGCGATTTGAGGATCATCGGCATCGATCACCAGATTAAATTCTCCGTGTCTGCGCTCTCCTTCTTCAACCTCTTCCTGACTGGTAAGATAGAAAAACTCACCAAAGTAAATCATACCGGCTCCTTTCCCCGAGTATGGCACACATGAACGTTTTCCGGCCGCCCGCTTTGGTACGGGTTAAAGCACAGATCCGGCAAATGAATCAAGTATTTCGAAACTCGATGGCGGTTTTTTTCGGATCAGGCAGGATTCGGCATGCCGGGCGATGCGCAAAACGGTTTGCTCTTCCCAGCATCGCCCCATGGCCTGCATGCCGATCGGCAGCCCCGTTTTATCGTATCCCGCCGGAAAACTGACGGCTGGCAGGCCGAGCAGGTTTGCCGGAAAGACAAAGCGCATCTGTTCCGTAACCGTTCCCAGATCCGACCATCCGCAGCTTTGGGCGCCTGCAGGAATCTTCGGTGCGGTAACCGCCGTTGCCGGCGTGACGACCACATCGACGGTCTCGAACACCTTCTGAAAGATTCGAGCCGCGCGCATTCGCATTCGTTGAGCGTGAATGTAATCATCGGCGGCCAGCGCACGGCCCAGCCCAAGGCTGATCCGGGTGGCGGCACCCATGTCGGCCAGGTGGTTGCGATAGCGTGCCATGCTGGCAACCATCTCCGAGAGGATGATCACGCCATGGGCGATGCGCATTTCATTGAGTTCGTCGATTTCGATTTCCTGCAGGCGGGCACCGCGATCTTGAAGTTGCCCGAGCATTTCTTTGCAGGCGGCCACCACCTCAGGTGCAGCATGCTCGAACCACCGGGAATAGATACCCAGGACCAGGTCGTTCAACGTCGGTTGGTTCCACAGATTCATTTTCATTTTCGGCTGAATGGCGGATAACGGGTCCCTGGCATCCGGCCCGGCGATGACCTCGTAGATCAGGGCCACATCCGCGGTGCTCTGGCCGATGGGCCCCAGGTGAGCGACACTCCAGCACAGGGGCATCGCGCCATGCTCGCTGACACGGCCGTAGGTCGGCTTCAAACCGACCACACCGCAGTGTGCGGCCGGCACCCGGATCGAGCCGCCGCCGTCTGCTCCGATGGCTGCCGGACACAAGCCGCCGGCAACGGCAACGCCGGAACCGCTGGAGCTGCCGCCGGCTTCGCGAGAAGGGTCATAGGGATTTCGCAGCGTTCCGAAGTGATCATTGAGGCTGTTGGGGTCGATGCCGATTTCACGCATGTTGGTTTTACCGATGAGCATCGCCCCGGCAGCGCGCAGACGGGCCACCACGGTGGCATCTTCAGCGGCCGGCATGCGGCCGAGAAATGTGGTTCCCGCGCTGGTTGCATAAGGGACTTGGTCGATTTCATCTTTTACGGCCACCGGTACGCCCTCGAGAATGGATCGCGCTGCCCCTTGCTGAACCCGGCGCGTGGATGCAGCCGCCTGGGACATGAGGTCGGTTTCGTCCTGGGAGATAAAGATGTG
>JAHEIV010000282.1 GCA_024639205.1 Deltaproteobacteria bacterium
AGGGTGTCGAAAGCAAGAGAGGATTTTCCCGAACCGCTCACTCCGGTGACAGCCGTTATTCGGTTCAGCGGGATTTCCAGGTCCAGATTCTTCAGGTTATTCTGACGGGCACCCTTGATACAGATCGTGGGATTTTGAGGCATGATTGCGGTCTTTCAGGTTTTTTCAATCCAAATACCCCCTTACAATAAGCATCAACGGGTTGTTGAAAAGAAAAATATTCCATCCCAACATTACGGGTGTTTGGCCGAATCGGGCTTCGGTCCGGCACGCGCAGGGCTGGTGGGTGGCTGCCGTCATTGGAAACCGACCGCGATTCGGTCGGCCTATCCTTTGATCGTGCGGGGTAGCAGCATTTGGTGGTGGGGGCAGATTGATTTTGGATTCTGGTAGGCTGTTCCGGCAAAGGCGATCAGGTATCGTCGGATGTCGCTCATTTTTGCCACTTCATCGACAAATCCGTGTCTGGCGCAGTAGAGGGGACGGGAGTTGTCAAAGTACTCCCTGGCCATCTGGTTCATGGCATCGATGACCGGCTGCAGGTCTCTTTCGGCGTCCTTTTCTTTTACCAGACGGCGGGAAAAACTGGCTGCCGCGGCGGTTTCGCCGTGCATCACGTAAATTTCCGTGGTCGGCACCCCCAGGGTAAATGCATTGTGGCGGTTGGCAGTAGGGCCCCCCATGATGTAGTGGGCGGCGGCTGTTCCTTTCCGCAGAACCACCAGCATCATAGGAACAGCCGTTTGCTGGATCGAGTATATCAATGCCTGCCCAAGCCCCAGCAGTTCAGCCTTCTCAGCCAGGTCGCCCACATCGATGCCGGTGGTGTCCTGAAACCAGATGATCGGGATTCGATCCCGACCGCACAGCGTGACGAACTCATTTAACTTGATGAGTCCCTGCCGGTAAAGCTTGCCGCCGATGCCGGGGTAAGGGGCGTACTCGGGGTAATCTTCACCCAGATATCCCTGTCGGTTGCCGATGCAAGCGACCAGAAAACCATCTATCTTGCACAGCCCGGTATAGACCTCGGGTCCATACTTCGGTCGATATTCCATGTGCTCGCTGCCGTCCACCAGCCGGGCGAGGACTTCGTCGAAATCATACATCTGTTTCTGATTAAAGGGCACCAATCGGTAGAGATCATCAGCGGGAAAGCGCGGCGGCTTCGGTCCTGCCACCCGGAAAAACCGCGGGTGATACGCCGGCATGTCTTTCATGTAGTCCTTGACGCCGTCGAGCACTTCGATTTCCTCTTCATATACATACCGGAAAAAACCGGTCTGATCGTAGTGGATTTCGACGCTTCCCGGCGGCTTGGCTTTGTATTGCTTGGCGGTCTTGATCAATTGTTCGGCGCCTTCTTTGTCGAAATACCCCTTTGGAGACATGCCGCTGAGGATGCCGCCGCCACCCACGGCGATATTACAGTTTTTGTGAGCGAAAAGAACCGTCGGGCTGATGCCATGGTAGCCTCCACCGGCCGGGTTGGTGCCGAAGATCGCCGCCAGAATCGGAATGCCGAGTGTTTCCAGTTCGGCGTGCCGGAAAAAGGCGGCACCTCCTCCGCGGCGGTTGGCGTAAAATTTTTCCTGTTCGGTCAGCTTGACGCCGCTGCAGTTCACCAGCCACACCAATGGGAGATTCAGCCGCTTGGACAGATCGGTAGCCCGCAGGATGTTATCGGATTGTCCCGGCAGCCAGGCGCCGGCAAACACCTTGTTATCGAAGCCGATGATCACCGCCCATCTTCCCGAAATTTTACCCAGCCCGTTGACGATATTGTTGGTTCCCTCGGCGTTGTCGTTGGGGTTATAAAGGGTGTGCAGAGGGCACCAGGTGTCCGGATCGACGAGGTGGCGCAAGCGCTGCCATACGGTCATCTGCCCCCGGGCATTGATTTTCTCTTCCGAAAAGCCGGTTTGCTTGACCTTCTCGACCGCTTTTTCGAGCTCGGTTTCGACTTCTCTGATTTTCTGCGCGTTTTCCTCCGTGCTCTTCATCAATCCCGGACTCATCGGGCGCCCGAATTCAGTCATTTTTTCGAAATAGGGTCTCATGACGGCTTAGCTCCTCAAGGGTCGTTGCCGTTCCATTTCACAGTTGCAAAAGGCGACAACTGCAGGTTTGAAATCGGATTTATCCCCGTTCGCTGTGTTGATTGGAACCAACGGCCTACCGACCGGTGAATTGGGGGTCCCGCTTTTCCAGAAAGGCGGCCACCCCTTCCTGTTTGTCCCGGGTTCCACAAGAAAGGGCGTGCAGGTAGGACTCGTGGGCCAGACCCTCGGCCAGCGATCCCTCTGGCGATCGCAGCACGGCCTCCTTGGCATATTGAAGCGCAAGTTTCGGTCGGGATGCCAGCGTCTCCGCCAGCTGCCGCACTTCAGACAACAGCTGTTCGGGTGCCGCCACGCGGTTGACCAATCCCATGGCAAGCGCGCTTTCGGCAGTGATCGGATCGCCTGTCAATATGAGTTCCATGGCGCGTCCCATTCCCACCAGGCGGGCGAGTCGTTGGGTTCCGCCTGCGCCGGGGGTGATGCCGAGCTTGACCTCCGGCTGGCCGAGTCGGGCGTTTGACGATGCCACCCGCAGCGTGCAGGCCATGGCCAGCTCCAGTCCGGTTCCAAGTGCCCAGCCGTTGATGGCGGCGATCGAAGGGATATCCAGTTGCTCGATCCGGGTGTACACTTCCTGTCGTCGCCGGCTTTCCGTTCGGCCGAGCAGGGTGTCCCGCTTTTTAAGCTCGAGAATGTCGGCACCGGCTACAAATGCCTTTTCACCGGTGCCGGTGAGAATCAAAACCCGAACATCCGGGCTTTTTTCCACCTCGGATAATGCCCGGTCGATTTCCTCTACCGTTGCGTTGTTGACGGCGTTGCGTTTTTCGGGACGGTTGATGGTCATGGAGGCGAGACTACCGTCGATTTCAAACAGCAGCTTATCAAACATGATCAATCTCCATAGTCGTAGAAGCCCTTGCCGGTTTTCCGGCCCAGACGGCCCTCGGTAATCATTTCATCGATCAACTTGGGGTGGGCATAGCGCGGATCGTTCAGTTCCTTGCTCAGGGTTTGCATCTTGGCGCGATGAATGTCCAGACCGATCATATCGATCAACTGCAACGGTCCCATGGGGTGATTGGCCCCGAGTTTCATTGCTTTGTCGATGTCTTGAGGATCTGCGATGCCGTCTGCGACCAGCCAGGTGGCCTCATTGAGCAGTTGGCCGAGAATCCGGCTGACAATGCCGGCCGGCGCTTCGTTTTTACAAATGACCGGATCCTTTCCCAGCTGCCTGGCGAACGATGCCGCAATCTCCAGCGTGGCCTTCGAGGTCTTGCGACCGGGCATAATCTCCACCAGTTTCATGATGACCGGGGGATTGAAAAAATGCATCTGCACCACCTTGTCCGGGCGGCGGGTGGCATCTGCCATTGTGGAGATGGAAAGCGAGGTGGTGTTTGTGGCCAGTACGGTATCCGGCGGTGCCAGTTCGTCAAGTTGTGCAAAAATGGACTTTTTGATGTTCAGGTCTTCGATTGCGCTTTCGATCACGATGTCCGCTTCGCTGGCCGGCGACAGGTTCCCGGCCGTGGCAATGCGAGATAGAACGTCTGTTTTTACCGCATCCGTAATTTTGCCCTTTTCTACCCGCCCGGAGAGTCCGGCTTCGATTCGGGCCCTGGCCTTGTCGGACAACTCCTGGTTGATGTCGGTGATGGTCGCCTGCAACCCCTGTTGTGCGCAGAGCTGTGCAATCCCGCCGCCCATGGTGCCGGCACCGACGACAACTACCTTTTTGATGTCCATCGATCGCCTCCTTCATTTCGTGCAAACGGTAACGTGTTTGCCACACAGTGTTTCAACCATTGATTGAGTGCTTATTTCAGCTTGGCTAAAAGATTTTCAGGCAGTAACAGGTTAGTTGAGCCTTTCCACCACCAGGGCAACCCCATTGCCACCGCCGATGCAGGCGCTGACCAGGCCGAGCTGTTTATCGCGGTCTTTCAAAGCATACAGCAGGGTGGTGAGGATTTTGGATCCGGTGGCGGCCACCGGGTGACCCAGGGCAATGGCGCCGCCGTTGACGTTGACCTTGCTGCGGTCGATGTCAAGCTCTCTCTCGCAGGCGATGTATTGGGCGGCAAAGGCCTCGTTGAGTTCGATCAGATCGATGTCCGACAGCGAAACGCCGGCATGTTCGAGAGCGGCCGGTATGGCCCGCACCGGTGAGAGCCCGAACCGCGCCGGATTATAACCGACAAATGCATATCCGCGCACCAGCGCCAGGGGCGCCAATCCCATTTCCTCGGCTTTTTCACGCGCCATCAGAACCTGAGCGGATGCAGCATCGCACAGTGCGCAGGCGTTGCCGGCAGTTACCGTGCCGTCCGGGTTAAACACCGGCCGCAGCTTGGCCAATGACTCGACCGTTACCCCCGCCCGGTAAATCTCTTCATCCTTAAAAACCGTGACTGCTCCCTTGCGGCCCGGAATTTCGATGGGAACAATTTCTTCATCGAACTTTCCGGCCTTTACGGCCTCCGCGGTTTTGTTGTGACTATCGGCTGCAAAGCTGTCCTGATCCTCCCGGCTGATGTTCAAGTCTTTGGCGTATGCGTCGGTGAGTTCACCCATCAGACCACCGCCCAGCGGGCATTGAAAAC
>JAHEIV010000283.1 GCA_024639205.1 Deltaproteobacteria bacterium
GGTCCTGCCGGATTCCGATTTTTGCATCAGCAGCACGACTTTGTGAATGAGCTTCTGGATTCTTTCCGACGGCAGCTTGTTGAATATCGCCAGCAGCGTAAGGTTGGGGTCCGGCTTGCCGTTTTCGTTTGTAACAACAGGGTAGGAGAGTCGTTTGCCGCCCATTTTAAACTGCACCGGTGATCCTTTTTCCAGCGCTCTGATGTAGCGGTAAAGAATTTGGAGTCCGACCCATAGGCGTTTATATTCTTTTTCCTCTTCAGGCAGGCGCAACAACAGGTTGTATGCCGAGCATTTCCATAAGGTGTCAAAGGCATCGGACAGCTGCTTCTTCCGGTTGTCGTTTTCTAACCCTTTGCGGCGAAACAGTGCCTCCATCCCCGCCAAATCCAGGTAGTATTTACCGAAGACTATCTCGTAATCAATGCCATCGCGGCTGCCGGTTTTCTCGTAGGTTCCCTTGTAGCGGATCAAAATGGTCTTTGTTTTGTCATAACTGCGAATGAGCTTCTCTACTGTACCCTTCAGGCTGTCGAACGTGCCGCTTTGGAGGCTGCGCTTTTTCCCACCGGGAGAACGCCGCAGGCAGCTGCTGACCTGATGGACCAAATCGACCAGCAGCATGCGAAAGGCGTCATTTCGCATCTCCGCTTCGGTGAGGCCTCGGGAGAAACCGTCACCGGTTAAAGAGACTTTCTCCAATTCTCGGGAGTCGAGGCCATCCAGCTGCCGATAGAGCTCGATGGCATCGGCATCCAGATTCATGTTTGAAGGCTGCATGGGATTTTGTTTCGCCCGGGATGTTCGGTATTCAAATCAAATAACGCGGCGGCGCTTGCTCTATTCGTTAATAACTATATCAAAAACAGGCGCATTTATCCATGTCTACAAACGGTGCCATTTATGAAATTCTGTTTCGATTGGCCGGACAAGGATGGAACCACAGGCGACCTGCCGGTCTCAAACAAACCGTTGATGGCGCTGCTACAGGTAGGGGGGGCGTCCGCCGGAGAAGATCAGCCGCTGGTAGGTCCGATCGTTTTCCTGCAGATGACGGTGCACGTAGTCTTTTACGTAAGGCGGGATTTCTCCTTGCCGGAGGTATTGTCTGAAATCGGTATCGATTTTGCCTCGAGAAAAGTTCCATATCGAACCTGCCGAAATGTACAGCTCGTATACACTGCACCGATTGGCGAACGCCAGGTCGGCCAGCCGCCGTTCATCCCCGTCCGCATCGAGCGGTGCCAGACGCTTTTCGAGATACACCTTGAGAATGGCATATGCCAGGGCGATTCCGATGAATAAAAGGGTGTTATGCATCGATTGCTCCTATTCTCCGGGGCCAAAGTCAGGCAGATTAATGAATGAGGCTTTCTGCCGTTTTCTTGCCAGGGTTTATGATCTTTTCAGCAACGCTTCTCTGATCCTGACCATCGCCAAGGTGTCCTGACCGCAGTAAGCGAGCAGGTTCCGCTCGATTTTTTGTTTCTCTGTTGCCGTTGTTTGCGGGTCGATCATTCGCAGGTATTCCAGTGACGCCTGGCTGCCCTCCTGGATGGCAAGGTCCTGGTAGCCCATCTCCGGAACCACAATCGGTAAAACGCTTTTCAGAGAGAAAGAACCCCGGAACCCGGGGTGGTAGTAGTTTTTTTTGATCATCGCATGCAGGTCCTTCATCCGATCGATTAGCGCAAGAAGTTGGTTCCGCATGTCGGGAAATTCGTCCGCCAGTGTCCGGACAATCTTTTTTTCATAACTTGTGTAGATCACGACGTTTCCCTCGCTGCCAAGGGCCTCCAGCAGTGCGCGGGTAAACTCATCGTGGGGATCTTTGTCCTCCCGGCACAGATACTCCCGGTGGTTGATGGAGTCGTCTCGATCCAGTATGTGATCCGAAAACTGAAAAGCCAGGGTCTGGTAAGGCCGGGTGCCGGGATAGCGCGGAACGGCCGGTCCAACGGTCTCGAAGTCGAGAAAGTGAATCGGGCGCTGCAGGCCCTGGAGATCGTTTGCCAGAACCGGGGAGAGGTATTCCCTCTGGCTCCGGACACAGGTCCGGATCCGGTCCTGGTTTTCCGTCAGCGGGAAGCTGTCCGGGATGTCGCGGATATCCGAGATCCCCATGTGCGACAGGGCGTCCAGCCGGTTCTGGGAGATGCCGCTGAGCTGCAACACCCAGAATTCGGGCATTGCGGCGGTACAGTGTTCCCAAAACTCGCACAAATAAGGGTTCTTACAGTGTCTGGAAGGTTCGATGGACGGCGGTTTTTTTGCGGTCAGCACCTTCCGCAGGCGGTCAAGGTTCGTGCGTGTGTCCTCCTGCCGGGAAAGAGCCTGCAAGGTCAGATCTTCGAAACAAAAAAGCTCGCTCAGCACCGGGGCTTCTTCTCGTAGCACATAGGCGTTGTTTACATGCAGCAAACCGGCCTGGTGAATGGACAGACCGCAACCCAGCAGAACGTGATACTGGACGGAAACATCCCACACGTGCACATCTTTGACTGCGGTGGCAGATTTGACCTCCAGCAGGTTCCAACGGTCTTTCCGACAGCGCTCCAGTATGTCCACCCGAACGCGGATGCCGTCAAACGCGAAAGCAGCCTCGTAGACGGCCGGTATATCCAGTTGGTTCATGACCGATGCCGTCGCCCGGACCGCTTCCGCGTGATGCCGGTGATCCTCTCCGATCAGGGTGCCGCCGGGATACCGGCCTGTCGCCAGGCGACCCACTTCATGACCGGTGTCGAATACAGCCTGCAGCGCGGGCCGAACCTCGGCGGCGAGCTGCGGTTCATAGCATTGGTACCAGAGCCGCAGGGGACATTGCAGACCGGCAAGAAAACGGGACTTGGAGAGCAGCGGCGCTCTTTGAGTATGGGTCCGAACCATCGGGACACCGCGAATCAGGGTTTGCTCCCTGCTCTTTTTATGGTTTCCAGAACCTGGGCAGGGTGGTCACCGGCTTTGGCAACTTTTCGCCAGTGCCTGTTTATACTGCCGTCCGGTCCAATCCACACCGTGGAGCGAATCACTCCACGGGTGATCTTGCCGTACATTTTTTTCTCACCAAAAGCATCATATGTCGTCATCACCTTTTTTTCCGGATCACAGAGCAGGGGAAAGGGAATGGCGGTTTTTGCGATGAAATCCCGATGGGACGCTTGGCTGTCCGGGGATATGCCTATAACGGCCGCACCGATTTTTTGGAATTCGCCGTATAAATCACGGAATCCCTCGGCTTCTTTGATTCACCCGGAGGTGTTGTCTTTGGGGTAGAAATACAGGACGAGATTTTTACCCGTAAAGTCTTTCAGAGAAACGCTCTTTCCGTTTTCATCCGGCAGGGTAAACGCCGGTGCAGCCTTGCCTTCCTGGATCGACATAGTGATCTCCTTTCCGATGCGGTCATTGCGCAGACGTTCGTTGTGCGGTGCAAGCTCCGTCGCCCACTGCGTGATAAAACAAAACAATGGGGACCGGATGATCGTTGCCTTGCCGGTACGTTGCTTGGGTGGTTCCATTCAAGGGGTAGACAATCAACAAACCCACACTTACCATAGGACTATACAGAGCCGTTTTCAACAGGGACCTTGAAAAGCGCCGGGCTCGAGTTTTACTGAATCCGGAAGGGGTTCTTCGCAAGACAGTCCGAAACCATAGCGCTGCAATCAGGGTTTCCGAAGGTAATATATGAGAATACTGGGATTCATTTTCGTTTTATTTGTGTGCATTGTCCCGGCCAACCATGCGGCATTTGCATCGGCACAAGAGTGGAAATTCGATAAAGCCCACTGCAGTTTTTATTTCGAGGTCCAACACATTTACCACACGACCCGCGGGTATTTCGAAGACTACCAGGGGAGCTTCCGATTCGATCCGCAGCTCCTGGATCAGAGCTCATTTGAGTTCGTCGTAATGACCAAAAGCATAACCACTCACCTGAGATCACGGGACAGGCATCTTCGCTCCGATGACTTTCTGGACGTGAAGCGCTTTCCGGAGATGCGTTTCAAGAGCAGCCGCATCCGGCATGTCGGCGAAAATATGTATGAGGTCGAAGGAAGCCTGACGATTAAAGATGTGACCCGTGACATCACGGTGCCGTTCAAATTTTTCGGTGTGCGGGAAAACCCGTTCAATTCGAAACAGTGGGTCGCCGGATTTGAGGCGCGAATTACGATCGATCGCCTCGAGTATCATGTCGGCAACGGGAAATACTACGAGATGGGAGCGGTCGGAAAGGCTGTCGATCTTTTGATTTCGCTGGAAATGCTGCGCAACAAATAACAAAAGGCTCGGGATATTGGTTAAGGAGCTCCTTGTGGGAAATGATATGGCAATCGGGTCCGGGGCGCTGGCATTCATTCTAATGGCCGTTATTTACGTTCTGGGCAAAAAAGCGATCGAAAAACATGAAAGACGCAGCCGGACACTTTCCGACGAAGAGCTGCTGGCCGCCATGGCAGTCGATCGCAAATGCAGCGAGTTCGATCTGTTCCGCCTGGCGGGCCGGCAGTGGCAGGTGGCAGCCTCGCGGGTTGACAATGATTTCAGAGACTATCTTATCCAGGGCCAAATGCCCCATTACGTTCGTGACTTCATCCGTAAAAACAAGCCCCGGGGCGGCGGCCGGGATCATAACACCTCCGCCCCCGGCGGCGACCTGCC
>JAHEIV010000284.1 GCA_024639205.1 Deltaproteobacteria bacterium
CATCGTACCCAACGTACTGACTCAGGAAATGGAGTTCTATGCCGGCACGGTGGACAGCTACTCGGTTCAGCCGTATCAGGTGGCGCGGCTCAGAGCCGACCCCCTGTACCAAAGTTTCTCGGGGCTATCCTTCGGCTACACCTACATCGGCTACAACATGCGCCGCGAGCCTTTCAACGACCGCCGTGTGAGACTGGCATTAGGTATGGCCATCGACGTGGATAAGATCATAAAGTACGTCCTCTATGGCCAGGGCGAGCGAATTACCGGCCCCTTTCCCGAACAAACCGACTTTTACAACCGTGCCATTCAACCGATCCCGTACGACCCCGCTGGGGCGCTGCACCTGCTCGAAGAGGCCGGCTGGAAACGCAATGCCGAGGGCTGGCTCGAAAAAAACAGCCAGCGCCTGGCCTTTACCCTGATCACCAACAGTGGCAACGATATCCGCAAGGCCATTCTGGCCATTGCCCAGGATTCCTGGAAGCAAATCGGTGTCGATGTGCGTACCGACCTGCTCGAGTGGTCGGTGTTTATTCAGGAACGGGTTAACAAACTCGACTTCGATGCCCTGGTTCTGGGCTGGTCCATGGGCATCGATCCGGACCTCTACCAGATCTGGCACTCCAGCCAGACTCAGTCGAACCGTCTCAACTTCGTCGGTTTCAAGAATACCGAAGCTGACGATCTCATTGTTAAAATCCGGCAGGAGTACAATCATGCCCAGCAAGTGGCCGACTGCCACCGGTTGCATGCAATCATCGCCCACGAGCAGCCATACACCTTTCTCTACGTGGGTAAATGGACGGCCGTTTTGGACAAGCGAATCGTCATTAAAGCCGAGGACGACCAGGGCCGAACATCGTACCGGAAAATCAAGCCCACCAAAACCGGTAATTTTATGTATGACTTTAATAAATGGACAAAAGTATCTGAATTTCCAACATTTAAAGATTAGGTTATCCGGATAAAATGATATCATTTATCGGTCGCAGTATCGTTCAGAAAACCGTCACCCTGTTTTTCGTCTCGGTAGTGTCGTTTCTAATCATCTATCTGGCCCCCGGTAAACCGAGCCAGATCGACCCGATGAATCCCAAATTTACTCCGGAGATGGTCGAAAGATTCCGCAAGCAGTTTCACCTCGATGAGCCGCTACACGTCCAGTACCTTTTGTTTTACCGGGACCTCTTCACTGGTCGAACCGTTTCCTGGAAGGACAACCAACCGGTGCTTGGTAAAATCTGGGACCGCTTTCTCAACAGTCTGCCCCTTTTCATTGTCGGCACCATCCTGACCTGGACCCTTTCGTTTCCGGTAGGAATCCGATCCGCGATTTTCCGGGGCAGCACGTTCGATCGCGGCTCGACCTTCGTGGCCTATTTCCTTATTTCGATCCCCGGTTTCTTTTTCGCATATTTATTGATTATCCTGGTGGTGACACAGTTGCACGTGCCGGTCATCGGAATGCAGACATTCGGGCTGGGCGACACCTCACCGGTTCACATGGTGATGGACCGGATCTGGCACCTGGTGATTCCTTCCGTTCTGGGGGCCACTGGCGGCATCGCTGTCCTCTCCCGCTATGTGCGCGGCCAGATGCTGGAAGTCGAAGGGCAGGATTACGTCCGCACGGCCAGGGCCAAAGGGCTGCCTTCGGAGGAGGTTCACTATCGGCACGCTCTGCGCAACGCCCTGCTCCCTTTCGTGACGATGTTCGGCCTCATCCTGCCGGGCCTAATCGGCGGCTCGGTCATCATCGAATCGATATTTTCATGGCCCGGCATGGGCCGGATGGCCTACGAAGCGATTCTGGCCCGAGACTACCCGATTATATTGACGGTCAATTTCCTGTCAGCCGTCTTGGTGCTGATTGGAACGTTCGTTTCCGACGTTTTGTACATGGCCGTCGACCCGAGGATCCGTTTATAATGACACCCCAAGCATCATATCAGAGCGAGGCACAGCCGCTGGATGCCCCCTTGGCACCGCAAAAATCGCGCTGGGAGGAGTTCTGGCTGCTTTTCAAACGGAACCGCCTGGCTGTCGCCGGTATGGTGATTTTCGCCTTGTTTTTTATCACCGCGATCGGCGGCCTGCTCCTCACATCGGGCGTGGACCCGGTTCTCGACCCGTCTTTGGTGCGACTGCAGGAAAAAATGCAGCCGCCTCTCACCCAACCGAATTTGGATTCCCTGAGTCCCGGCCAGGCACCATATCTCGGTACATATCTGCTAGGCACGGACGAACTTGGCCGGGATGTCTTCGCCCGCATGCTCCAGGGAGCCTGGGTTTCTCTCACCGTTGGTTTTGTCGCCGTGGGAATCTCGGTCTTAATCGGCATCTTCCTGGGGGGTATCGCCGGCTACTACGGCCAGAACCATATACGTCTCGATCACCTGCTGCTGACCGGGACCCTGATCGGCGGAGCCGTCATGATCGCAGTCGGACGGATCACGTGGGGAAGCGGTTTGCTGGTCTTTGGTAGCGCCTATTTGCTTTTTCTGTTTTTTCAGAGTCAAAGGCAAATCGAAAGTCTGCCGCCGTCCATCCAAATCAGGACCTTCACCATCGACACCCTGATCATGCGGCTGGTGGACATTATGCTTTGCTTTCCGACCTTTTTTCTGATTCTCACGGTTGTCGCCCTTCTGCCGGCAAGTATTTACAACATCATGGTCGTCATCGGCCTGACCAGTTGGATGGGGACCACACGGTTCGTGCGGGCCGAATTTCTTTCCTTGCGGGAGCAGGATTTCGTTGCCGCAGCGAGGGCTCTCGGCGTCGGCGACCTGCGAATCATTTTCCGGCATATGATGCCAAACGCCGTTGCCCCGGTGCTCGTGTCGGCCACCATCGGCATCGCTTCCGCAATACTAACCGAAGCCGGTCTCAGTTTTCTCGGCTTCGGGGTACCGCCCCCGCATGCCACCTGGGGCAATATCCTCTCAGACGGCCAGAACTATATCTTTGACGCTCCCTGGCTGACCTTTATTCCGGGAATCGCGATTCTGATCGTCGTTCTGGCGTTCAATCTGTTCGGCGAAGGTCTGCGGGAAGTCCTGAATCCGAAACTGCGGGAGCGGTAGATCGGTTGGCCGTTTAGTCCGTTTGCCGGTTGGCCCGTTTGCCGGTGGGGATGGTTAGACCTATTCTTCAGAATTGAAAGCGATAAAAAAGATTTTATCTTACGAAAACGTAAAACTATAAGCCGGTTCCCGTGCTTTCGACTAACACTACTGGCTAAACGGACTCAGCCGGCCCAACGGACTAACGGGCTCAACCGACAAACGGACCAACGGACCCACAATGAACAAGAATATTCTTCTATCGGTCGACGACCTCAAGGTTTACTTCCGCGGTGCCGACGGCCGGGCTTCCAAAGCCGTCGACGGTGTGAGCTACGACATCCGACGCGAAGAAACGGTCTGTTTGGTGGGAGAGTCCGGCTGCGGTAAGACCGTGTCGGCCCTCAGTATACTCGGCCTTATCCCCCAGCCGCCTGGAGAAATTGTCGGCGGCCGGATCCTGTTCGACGGCCGGGATTTGCTGCCGCTGACCGACGAAGAGATGCAGCGCATCCGCGGTAACCGTGTTGCCATGGTGTTCCAGGAACCGCTTACCTCCCTCAATCCTGTTTTTAAAATCGGTGATCAGATCGCCGAGTCGATTCGGATCCACCGCAAGATTGATGCGGATGCCCAGCGACAGCGCTGCATTCAACTCCTGGAGGATGTCGGCATCGCGTCAGCGGAAGAACGCCTCAATGCCTATCCTCATCAACTCAGTGGCGGTCAACGGCAGCGGGTCATGATCGCCATGGCCCTTTCCTGCAATCCCGAGCTTGTGATTGCCGACGAACCGACCACGGCTCTGGATGTTACCGTTCAGGCCCAAATTTTGAAGCTCTTCAAGGTCCTTCAGCAGAAGCACAATATGGCGGTTCTCTACATCACTCATGATCTCGGGGTGGTGAGTGCCGTGGCCGACCGGGTGTATGTCATGTATGCCGGCATTATCGTCGAACAAGGGCAAACCGCTCAAATTTTCCGTGAACCCCAGCACCCATACACGCGAGGCCTGCTCTCATCTCTTCCGACACGGTCGAAAAGAGGCCAACGGCTTTACAGCATTGCCGGTTCCGTACCTGACCCGGCCCACAAGCCTGTCGGGTGTCCGTTTCATCCGCGCTGCCCCCATGCAGTGCAAACCTGCCGCGAGAGGTTCCCGAAAATGTGCGATTATGGTAAGGGACATTTGGCGCGTTGCCCAGTGCTGTATACCAACCGCAATGAGACCGCTTGATTTTAATTGTTGAATAATGACGACAGCCCAACATTCTGATCAGATCATTCTGCAGGTTCGCGACCTGAAGAAACACTTTCCCGTTCGCTCCGGATTCCTCCAGCGGGTCACCGGGTGGGTGAAAGCTGTCAACGGGGTCGATTTCGACATCCGGCAAGGTCAGACCCTCGGGTTGGTCGGTGAAAGCGGCTGCGGCAAATCGACAGTCGCCCGCATGATCATGCGGCTGCTGAACCCGGATGCCGGGCAAATCATCTTCCGCGGCCGGGACATCGGCGGCCTGACCGAAAAGGAGATGAAGCCCTTCCGTAAACAGATGCAGATTGTTTTCCAAGACCCTTACGG